>NZ_JAYGGZ010000005.1:0-155402 GCF_034931465.1 Anabaena sp. UHCC 0399
TAAGGGTTGGTAAACTCTCTGTTGAATAGAAAAACCAGCCCAATCATCTGGGTTAAAGGGGTCATACCAGAAATATTCCGGTACGCGCATTTGATTTTGATAAATCAGCTTTTTCTCGTTTTTATCTGTGGCGGCGGTGCTGTCTGAAAGCAACTCAATCACTACATCAGGTGCTTTTCCTTCTTCCCAAACAACCCAACTTTTGCGTTCACCTTTGGGGACACCTAACACTATAAAAAAGTCTGGGCCTTTAAAGTCTTTATTTCGCACTTGCGCCAGACTGTAGTAGACAAACATATTTCCCCCGACAAACCCATCTTCGCGGTGTGACAACCAAGGAATTAAGGCATCTATGAGTAAGTCCATCTGGGCTTTGTGCCTTGCGCTTTCCATTGGGACACCATCATCATAGGGAAGTTCTGTTTCGGAAGGTGGAAGTTCAATTAAGGTTGTTTTTGACATGGCTGTTCACCAGTGGGTAGCCCGCAGCGAATATATCTATATTATCGGAAAGAATAGTCAAAACTTATTGATCCACAGGTTCAACACCAAGCGATCGCAATTGTGCTATTAATCTTTCAGCACGTTGTCTTTCTTGTTCAGCACGCTGTCTTTCTTGTTCTACAGGAGTTAACACCCAGTTCCCCGTTTCATCATACCAGCGTAACCAAGATTGTTCGACATCTTGATAAATGCCCTGCCAAACACCCAAACCTAACTGAACTTCTGGTATCCAAAAGCGTGATTCAGTTAGTTCTATCTCAGAGTAACTACCACCATCTAATTTAAACATCCTAAATTCATATTTGTAGCGGTCAAAAATAGCGTAATAGGGAATACGCAAACTCTGTTCATACACTTCCCATTTCCTTGGGGGTTGCTCAACATCCCGCAATGTTTGCCCTAAGTCTTCTTTTTCAGTACCAGGAGATAACAACTCCACCACAATAAAAGGATTAACCCCTTCTTGCCAAACTACATAACTTAAACGTAAATCTCGTTGTTCATACAGTCGGGAAACACCCAAAACAGCAAACCAATCTGGTCGCTTATACCACAGTGGATGGCGTGGGTCATAGTAAAGATTTAAATCGCTGGCGGTAAATAGCTCGTCGCTGGGGTAATTTGGCGGACGAAAGGTTTCGTCTAATAGACGGGGTTGCAACAAATGAAACTGATCTGGCAAACCAGGTTCCTCTGGATCTTCGCTCTTGAGATCATACATCGTCGGTAATACTTCTTTCGGGGAAAGTGGCGGGTCAGTTTGATACATGGTGCAACAGTCCTGACTATGAGACTCTTCTATTTTGACACTCCCCGCGATAAATTGACGGGGATTCTTGGCTCACAGACACGCGCCGTAATTCCAGGCATTTCCCACAGGGGACGACCCTCACAAAACTTTTCAAAGCCTCGAAATTCAGTAACATGAAACCGCGCATCGCTGACTTGTCCGGTATCATCCAGGTAGATACTAACTAATTTTCGCGTGTCCTTCAATCCGGGTAACGGGGTCGATGACAATTCGTTTAGACATAAGGGACAGGGAGGGGACCGGTGACAGGGGAAAAGAAAGCAGGGGGAGCAGGGGGAGTAGGGGACAGGGGAGAATTTTCTCAGGACTCAGCACTCGTCACTCAGCACGGGCTAAACGCCCCGCTACCGCTAACAGCACTCAGCACTCAGCACTCCTAAAGGTCATAAAGTCGGGCTTCTAGTGCTTCTGGGTATTCGTCGCTGTAATCTTCAAAGGCTGTTTTGTGAATCTTTTCTGCTCTTTGGTGGGCGATTTCTGATTGCAGTTCCTCGACAACATCCCAAGCGGCGGCGCATTCTTCGGAACGGATACCTTTTTGATCGCAAATGACGCGGGCTTTTTGAATTTCTTCTTGTAACTGTTGCTCTAGAACAATTGTTCGCGGTAGTTCTAGAAAGTTACTGTGAGCTAGGATGTCAGTCAAAGAAATTATTCCTAATAAATCCCCTTGGATAACGGGCGCTCTGTGCAGATGATAATCAGCGAATAATCGAGCTACATACTCTAAACCAAGGTCTGGATTGATGGCGATGCAAGGCTTGGTCATCACCTCGTAAACTCTGACTTTACCAGGGTCTTTACCATAAGCAATGACCTTATAGACAATATCGCTCTCGCTAATGATGCCGTAAGCATCTTGTTCATGGCGACGATCTACAATTAAGGCTCGCCAGTCTCTAGCACGCATTAATTTTACGGCTTCGGCTACAGTGGCAGAACTGCGAATACTTGCCACATCTTTTGTCATTACATCGGCTGCTTTTAACATAATTACTCTGGGTTGGATAGGTGATAGGTGATAGGTGACAGGTGACGGGTGACGGGTGATAGGTGACAGGTGAAATGAGGCAATAGAGGAGTAAGTAGGTAGAAGTTATTCACTGCGTGACGCTAACGCGAACAATTTTGAATTTTGTAGGCGCAAGCCTTGCCGTAGGCTATTTTGAATTTTTAATTGATATGCCCATTACCCAAACTTAATAAACTCTCGTCCAGCTAGATGGGGTATTTCTCCATGCAATAGCGGTTCTAGGGCGGCGCGAATACGTGTGGTTGAGGGTGGACAACCGGGTAAATAAATGTCAACGGGTACTATTGTATGTACGGGTGTCACCTGATCTAGTAACGGCGGTACAATGCCTGGTTCGTGGGGAATTTGAGGATAAAGATCAGCTGTTTGGATATAAGAACGTTCCAGAACAGGTTCAGCACTACCCAAAGGATTACGTAAACCGGTGACATTAGCAGTTACAGCACAGTCACCAAAGGAAATTAATATTTGAGAACGTTCCCTAACAATCTGGATAGTTTCCAAGTGTTCTTCATTAGCGATCGCACCTTCTACCAATACCACGTCTACACCCTCTGGATATTCTTTAATATCTGCAAAGGGACTAAAAACTACATCTGCCTGGGCGGCTAAATCAATCAGCCATTCGTCTAAATCCAAAAATGACATATGACAGCCAGAGCAGCCACCTAACCATACTGTTGCTAATTTCAAGCGAGACATAATAATTCGTAACTCGTAATTCGTAACTCGTAATTCGTAATTCACTCAGCACTCATAACTCTGTGCCATTCTTGGACGACGCGCTCAGGGACGTTGATGTTGATGGAGCGATGACCTACGGTCGGTCGGAGACCATCGCCGGGTAAAGGTATGCTCAAGGTTAGGGGTTCTTGTGGTAGTTGGGGCAAGATATCCTGAAAGTCATACTGGCCAATGGTTGGGGCTGGTGCTTCATCTAAGAAAACATCGGCAGCACTCAAGACTTTACCTGTAGCTGTGGAGATTTTTAAGGGTTGGGGATGAATTAGTTCGGCAGAACCAGGAAACCCTACTAGGCGAAGATTTAAAGTTTGTGCTTGACCGGGATAAACTTGTTTAAACAGCACAACTTGCCAAACTTTTCCTGACTCATCAGCTAATTTTGTTTGTGAGCGATAGAGAATTTCTGCTGTTGCTGTTTTTTGTTGCTCGACAGCCGCAATTACTGTTTCGGTATAGAAGCTTCCTAAACCCAGGAACATAAAAATCGTCAGTATCCCCAACAGTAGCAGCCACCACACAAGACTTTTGAAATAAGTCGGTGACAGACACATAGATGAAAAAGAGGGAATACTCCTGTTGCGGTTGCGCTTGTTTGGTTTTCGGCTGATTGTTGACATCAGATTCACCTCCTAGTGTGGGTGAGGATAGAGCATTGAGGTACAATCTCCTGCTCCCTAAAAATTCCATTCCTGTTTTTCTCGTGCGGTAACTAAAAAATCGAGTTTGGCGCGATCTCGTTTCATTTCGCCGACGCTAGAACCTTGGTAAAATAGTGCGCCTGTGGGACAAGCATTGACGCATTTACCGCAGGAGGTGCAAGTTTGGGAAGTTCCCCAAGGTTGGCTCAAGTCGGTAATAACGTGGGAGTTTGTCCCCCTTCCTGCCATATCCCAGGTATGTGCGCCTTCGATTTCATCACATACACGGATGCAGCGCGTACAAAGAACACAACGGTTATTGTCAAGACCAAAGCGATCATGAGAAACATCAACTTTGCGATCGGGAAAATGGTAGGCTAAACGCACATGATCCATACCCATCTCAATGGCTAGGTCTTGTAATTCACAGTTACCGTTAGCTACACACACCGAGCAGATGTGATTACCTTCGGCAAATAGCATTTCGATAATTGTGCGGCGGTAACTTTGCAGGCGATCGCTATTAGTTACTACTTCCATACCCTCGGTAACTTTTGTCACGCAAGCAGGAAGCAACTTATTCATCCCAGCAATTTCGACCAAACACAACCGACAAGCACCCACATCTCCCACACCCTCTAAATGACACAGTGTGGGAATATGAACACCCGCTTCTTGCGCCGCCTCTAATACTGTTTCTTCCTCTCGTGCGCTGACTAATTGTCCATCTATAGTTAGGGTTTTTACAGACATAATACTAATTCGTAATTAGGATGGGGCAGAAACAAGTCAAAATTCAAAATAGCCTATGGCAAGGAATGCACTTACCACAGGATTCATCCATGCAAAATTCCATGAAGAAACGGGCGACATCTACCATGTTCGTAGTTTGATCCATGACGATCATCCCACCAGAACCCATCATTGAACCCAGACTAGTTAAGGATTCATAGTCTACAGGAGTATCAAAAGCGGAGGCGGGAATACATCCCCCAGAAGGGCCACCTGTTTGTACTGCTTTCGCTATACCACCATCAGGAATACCACCTCCCATTTGTTCAACTATCTCCCGTAGGGAAGTACCCATTGGCACTTCTATTAAACCTGTGTTTTTAATTTTGCCAGCGAGTGCAAACACCTTTGTACCTTTGCTTTTAGCAGTACCGATACTAGCAAACCAATCAGCACCTTTACGGATAATGGGTGCAATATTCGCAAAGGTTTCGACGTTATTAATTAAAGTAGGATGTCCCCATAAACCAGATTCAGCCGGATAGGGGGGACGTGGGCTAGGAAGACCGCGTTTACCTTCGATAGAAGCCATGAGAGCAGTTTCTTCACCGCAAACATAAGCCCCAGCACCGATGCGGATATCAATTTTAAAATCAAAGGGCGACTCGAAGATTTTACTACCTAAAATACCGAGGCGTTGAGCTTGATTAATGGCAGTTTGCAGACGTTTGATCGCGGTGGGATATTCTGCCCTTACATATATATAACCTTGACTTGCACCGACAGCATAACCTGCGATCGCCATTCCCTCTAATACTCGATGAGGATCACTCTCTAGCACACTCCGATCCATAAATGCACCTGGATCTCCCTCATCGGCGTTACAGATCACAAATTTGCGCTCTCCTTTCGCCTTAGCCACCGTCGCCCATTTCAAACCTGTGGGATAACCTGCACCACCCCTTCCCCGCAAACCACTGCGGCTAATAGTATCCACAACCTCAATTGAGGTCATATCCCGCAGCACATGATAGAGAGCCTGATAACCGCCAGTAGCAATGTAAGATTGAATCCGTTCTGGGTCAATTTTGCCACTATTCTCTAAAACAATCGGCATCTGGTGTGTAAAAAAAGGCTGGTCTAAATTCACTACCGACAGCTTTGACTCTTTTCCTTTCAGCGTCTCAATAATCGCCGGCGCATCTTCTGGAGTAACTTTTTCATAAAGGGTATCTGTTAAGAATTTGGACTCGTCGTTCCCAGTTCCTACTCTCTCAACTTCCACCAAAGGCCCCTGACAACACAAGCGCATACAACCCACGCCAGAGACTTGTACTTCTGTCTCTAAACCTTCTGCTTTCACAGCTGCTTCTAGTTGTTGTTTAACCGTTTGGGAGTTAGCCGACAGACAACCAGCCGCCGTACAGCAACGGATTTGTACTGGTTTGGCTTGAGAACGTTCTTGTCGAGAGATTCCTAATAATTCAGTCAGTTCCATTTTTTCTAACAACTCTCCAAAAGAGGACACCTCGCCTCTCTACCAATTCAAAATTCAAAGTTAACAATCCCCTCTATTCCCTGTCCCCTGTCACCTGTCACCTGTCACCTATTTTCAGCCACCCTTGTACACGTTCAGCCACTGATTCCGGAGTTTGATTGCCTAAAACTGTCCCATCAAACACCACCGCCGGCGCAATACCACAAGCACCCAAACAGCGTGCTGTGAGTAGCGATAATTGACCATCAGCAGTAGTTTCTCCCGTGTGGATGTGAGTTAATTGTTCTAGATTTGCCAAAATTGCTTGAGAGCCTTTGACATAACAAGCCGTACCTGTACACACCACACAGCTATGAGTGCCTTGTGGTGCTAAGGTAAACAAATGATAGAAGGTTGCTACCCCATAAACTCGACTAGGCGGTAGTTTCAGGCTATGGGCAATATACAGCAATAAATCATTTTCTAAGTAGCCAAAGAGTTCTTGAGCCTTATGGAGAATTTCAATCAGTGCATCTTGTTGATACTGATGACGCTTGAGAGTTGCGTCTAGCATCTTCAATCTTTTATCTCCACTAGGATGAGTCTGATGTGGTGGTGATGTAGTTTTCATTCTCCCCTATACCCTCTACACTGATACCTCTTGGGGTTTTTGCAAGTCGTCTTGAGAGTTTGCTTGTTCCTTCACTGGAAAATGCACTATGTGAACTGAACAAGGAGCATGGTGCAGGACATAGTTACTTACACTACCCAAAAAAAATTCTTTCAACCCGCCTAGACCCCTGTGTCCCATAACGATTAAATCAGCATTCCAGGTAGCCGCTAATTTACAAATTGTGCGTCCAGGACTACCCAAGATTTGTTGAAATTGTGTGGGGACTCCTGCGGTGTTCGCTTTAGCACTGTAGGATTGCAATATTCTCACACCTTCATCTTTAAAGCGATCCCATTCTTTTTGATATACCTCAAAGCTTTGACCGCTTAGTCCTGGATAATAGTCATAACTAGACACCATCGGGATGTTAGGACTGCCATATTCTTCTGGTGACAAGATGTGTACTAACAGCAAGTTACCTTGGGTGGCTTTTGCTAAAGCTAATGCTTGCTCAAAAACCTGTTGTCCCATTTCTGAGCGATCCAATGCGACTAAAATGTTTTTCAGCATATAGACCTCTGTAAGTATTTATTTGTGAGGTTTTTGGTTTTAAAAGGAAGTTCTTCTAGTAGTTAGTTTTAGTGAGAGGGGAGAAGGGAGAAGGGAGAGGTGACAGGTGATGGGTAACAGGTGGTAAGGAAGAAAGTAACTAATACCTACTCAGCACTCACTTCTTTGCCTCTCATTATTGTTTATATGACAACAAGTTGAGGAACTTGTGAAGAAAGCCGTAACTCTTATCGGAGTTTTGTGGGGAACAATATCCCTTGGTTCTTTTATCGGTCTGATTTCTGTGGCTTTTAATCATCATTAGTGAGAGCCAAGAACCCCAGTTTTTTGGCTCTCGATGCTCACAAATTAAATAGGACTGCTATGTAGCGATCGCATAATGGCATAATATTCTTGTAAAGCAATATAATCTAAGTGCTATTTTTTGATAACAACATCTGTCCAATGCTATATTTCAAGACTCATTTCATCTATTTCTAAAGATTGATAAATGTTGATATTTATGAAATAATATTAATTGTCAGGAGATAGATAATTTAAAATATTTTTAACTCGCCAATATTAATACTTTAATTTCTCACACAAAGATAGAAAAATATTTCAGTTTTATTATTTATTAAATTAAGATTTAATATGAAAATTTTAATTGTAGAGGATGACGAATTAAATGCCTATGCACTGAGTACCGTCCTCACAAATCAAAACTATGTGGTGGAAGTTGCTGGTGATGGTAATGCTGGTTGGGATTTAATAGAAACGTATGACTATGATTTAATTCTTTTAGATGTGATGCTACCCAAGCTAGATGGGATAAGTCTTTGTCGGCAAATTCGCTCTAGTGGCAGACAAATGCCAATTCTGTTGTTGACAGGTTGCGATAGCAGTCATGAAAAAGCTATTGGTTTAGATGCGGGTGCTGATGATTATGTAGTCAAACCATTTGAAGCAGAAGAATTAGTAGCCCGGATACGTGCGCTATTAAGACGCAGTGGGACAATATCACAACCAATACTAGAATGTGGTAATTTGCGGCTCGATCCTAGCAGTTGCGAAGTTACCTATGGACAAAGTTTGCTATCACTAACGCCCAAAGAACATGCTCTATTGGAATTATTTTTGCGAAACCGTCGCCGGGTGTTTAGCTGTAGCATGATTCTAGAGCATCTCTGGTCTTATGAAGATACTCCTAGCGAAGAAGCAGTCCGCACCCATATGAAAGGATTGCGAATGAAGCTGAGAAATGCGGGAGCATCAGGGGATTTAATTGAAACAGTTTACGGAATTGGTTATCGACTCAAATCACAGGAAGAGGGGAAGAGGGGAACAGGGGCGCAGGGGCGCAGGGGCGCAGGGGAGAAAGGAAAATCTGCATCTGTTGGGAAGTCTCAGTCAGATTCAACGCTGACAGGAATAGCGGGAATTTGGCAGAAATTTTATGGCCGAGTGGATGAACAAGTTAGAGTCCTAGAGCAAGCGGCAACAGCACTGAGTCAAGAGGCTTTAAATTCAGAATTGCGGTTACAAGCAAGACAAGAAGCTCATACATTAGCAGGTTCTCTCGGTACGTTTGGTTTACCGGAAGGCTCAAAGTTAGCACGCAAAGTTGAGCAGGTGTTGAAATTAGATACAACTTCGACACCAACAGAAATTAGCAAATTACAAAAGTGGGTGAAGTTATTGCGCCAAGAAGTCGCATCGCAAAAACCAGCCGGAGATTCTTCAAAATCTACAACTAATTCACTTCCCTTAGTGTTGGTAGTTGATAGTGATGTTGTTTTAGTTGAACAGTTAACACAAGCATCGGTTGGTAGAGAATTCCAATTAACTACTACCACTAATCTAGAGCAAGCCAGAAATGTACTGTACCAAGAACATCCTAGTATAGTTCTGCTAGACCCTAACGTTACTATCCATCAAGAAGATAGCTTACATTTTTTAGCTGAACTTGCCCAACGCAAACCACCTGTACCAGTGGTAGTTTTTACAAAACAGACAGATTTTCAGCACCGCTTGCAACTAGCGCGTCAAGGTGAACATACCTTTTTACAAAAACCCCAACCTACAGGCGAAGTTTTAGAAGCGATCGCTAAAATCATACAACAAGTTCCCAATGGCGCAGCCAAGGTATTAGCTGTAGACGATGACCCCAAAATTCTCGCCTTATTGCAAACTCTCCTCCATCCTTGGGGGCTAAAAGTTATTACCCTAGATGATCCCCGGCGTTTTTGGGAAACATTAAAAGCCGAAACTCCAGACTTGTTAATTCTAGATGTGGAAATGCCCTACACCAACGGCATAGAACTCTGTCAAGTAGTTCGTAACGATGCCCAGTGGAGTGAGTTACCAATACTATTTCTCACAGTCCACAGTGATGCTGAAATCGTCAATCAAGTCTATAGCGTAGGTGCTGACGATTTTGTCAGCAAACCCATCGTTGGGCCAGAATTAGTAACGCGCATTATTAACCGCCTGGAACGGGTGAAACTGTTAAGGCGGGTAAGTCAGAAGGAAGTAGGAGACAAGGTAGATAAGGTAGAATTTCTACCCCTGCCCCCTACTCCCAGTCCCTTCTTCACCGACGGACGCGCCATCTTTGATGCTGAACCAGAGTGCGTCAAAATTGTGGCGGCTGATGGCACTTTATTAGAAATTAACCCAGCGTGTTTGGCAGCATTAGAGACAGATAACGCCACCGCCGTGGTGGGTAAATCTGTGTATGATCTGATTGTCCCCGAATACAAACAGGCATTTCGTCACCTCAATGAGAGTGTTTGTCAAGGCCAAAAAGAGAGTCTGGAATTTGAGATAATCACTTGTCGGGGTCATCGTCGCTGGATGGAAACTCACTCTGTCCCTTTACGTAACGCCGCAGATGGTAGCTGGGTACAGTTGGCAATTACACGGGATATTACCAATTACAAACAAGTCCAAGCAGAAGTTCAGCGCGTCAATCGCACATTGCAAACCTTGAGTGGTTGCAATCAAGCATTGATTCGTGCCAAAAATGAAGATGACTTACTCCATCAAGTATGCGAAATTATCATCAAAGTTGGTGGTTATCGCCTCGCCTGGGTAGCCTACGCCGAGAATAATCCTCAACAAGATATTAAACCAGCCGCCCAAGCCGGCTACGAAGATGGATATCTGCAATCTCTCCATTTGACTTGGGCAGATACAATTCGGGGTCAAGGGCCAACTGGTACAGCTATCCGTACAGGCAAAACTACAATTATTCAAAATATTTTGGCTGATTCCCAGTACGAAATCTGGCGTTGTCAAGCGATGAATCAGGGTTATGCTTCTTCAATTGCTTTGCCTTTAATAGCTAATGGTCAAGCCTTTGGCGCATTAAATATTTATGCGGCTGAAGCGGATGCTTTCAATGTGAATGAGGTGAAACTGTTACAAGAACTGACAGCAGATTTAGCTTATGGAATTTTAGCATTACGCAATCAGCGCGATCGCCAACGAGCCGAAGCAGCCCTCAAAGACAGTGAAGAAAGTCTAGCCCTCGCCATAGAAGCAGTTAACTTAGGGATTTGGGACTGGAATCTCACCACCAACCAAATTACTTGGTCTGATGGTCATGCCCGATTATTTGGGATGAAACCTAGTACCTTCAATGGCTCTTATGAAACCTTTAAAAACTGTGTTTTTCCAGAGGATTGGCCTGCTTTAGAGCAAGCATTTCAGGATGCCCAGCACCAAAAAACCGATTATAATCATGAATTCCGCGTAGTCTGGTCAGATGGTAGCATCCACTGGATTGAGGGAACAGGTAAACTGTACTACAATGAAGCAGGCAAAGCTGTACGAATGCTGGGTACAGTCAGAGATATCAGTAATCGTAAGCAAATCGACGCTGACCTAAAAGCCGCTAATAACGAACTAGAATTAAGAGTAGCAGAACGTACTGTTGAGCTAGTTAATGTCAATCGCCAGCTACAATCACAACTTGATGAACGCCAACAGATACAAGAAGCACTGCGGATTTCCCAAATCAGATTGGCACGCATTTTAGACATTGCTGACGATGCCATTATTTCCATTGACGCTAGCCAAAAAATCACCATCTTTAACCAGGGTGCAGAGAAAATTTTTGGCTACTCTGCCGAAGAAATTATCGGACAGCACCTGAATGTTCTCTTACCCCAGCGTTTTGCTGAGGCACACCGTCAGCACGTTTCTGGCTTTGGACAATCTCCCAGCTTGGCACGACGCATGGGAGAGCGGCGGGAAATATATGGTTGTCGCAAGGATGGGACGGAATTTCCGGCAGAGGCTTCTATATCGAAGCTATACATGAATAGCGAAGTATTTTATACAGTAATATTACGTGATGTTACAGAACGCAAACAAATCGAGCGCATGAAAGATGAGTTTGTTTCTGTAGTCAGCCATGAACTGCGTACACCCCTGACCTCAATTCACGGCTCATTAGGAATGCTCACCAGTGGATTGTTACTAGCAGACTCAGAACAAGGTAAACGCTTGCTACAAATTGCTACCGACAGCACAGAACGCCTAGTCCGCCTGATTAATGACATCCTCGACATTGAAAGAATTGAGTCAGGTAGTGTGAAGATGGAACGCGAAACCTGCAACCTGACAGACTTGATTGAGTCATCTGTCAGTATTATGCAGCCCTTGGCGAATAAAGCCGGAGTTAAACTATCAATTGATAGCCCATCAGTAGAATTATGGGTAGATACCGATCGGGTTGTGCAAACGATAACTAATCTGCTGAGTAATGCCATTAAATTCTCGCCACCGGAAAAAACAGTCTGGCTAGTAGCTCAACAGTACGGTGATGAAGTCTTGGTGACAGTCAAAGACAACGGACGCGGTATTCCGGCTGACAAAATCCATAGTATCTTTGAGAGGTTTCAACAAGTCGATTCTTCAGATTCACGCAACCATGACGGTACAGGTTTAGGCTTGGCTATTTCCCAGAGTATCGTCCAACAGCATGGAGGACGGATTTGGGTAGAAAGTGTTGTAGGTGAAGGTAGCAGTTTTTACTTTACCTTGCCAATTTTACCGAAAAGATGGGTCTAAAGCCCCGTCCTTATAGGACGGCTTTTTATTATATAAAGACTTAAGCTAGGAGATACAGAGTTTTTAACTAAAGGACGTGTCACCACACCCAAAAATTTGAACAACGAGTTATAGAACTACTGCAACGAATTACTCACAACCAAAAAGAGGACAAGCCATCGTGAAAACCAAGCGAATTTTAGTGGTTGATAACGAGCAGTATATTCAAGAAGTCGCCAAAGTCTGCTTAGAAACAGTAGCAGGCTGGGAGGTGGTGACAGCTAGTTCTGGTCAAGAAGGTATCAATCAAGCTGAGACTTACCAGCCAGATGCTATTCTTTTAGATGTGATGATGCCTGATATGGATGGAATCGCTACCTTTGAGAAATTGCAAGCTAATCCAGCCACCAAGGCAATCCCCGTAATTTTATTAACCGCCAAAATCCAAGCTTCTGACCGTCGCCGCTACTCTCAATTGGGAATGATAACAGCGATCGCTAAACCTTTCAATCCCTTAGAATTAGCCGGTCAGGTAGCTACAGCACTAGGTTGGAATTTAGATACATAGATAGTCATTAGCTTTTCTCCTCTGCCCCTATACCTATGTCAGCTTCAATGCTTGTATAGTAACAACTAGCACAAATTACGAATTACATTAGCGGAGCGGGGCGCAGCCCATTACAAATTATTTATGATCTCTTCTAGCCAAAAACTGCGGCAGTTGCTTGCAAAGCCTGAAATTATTGTGATTCCCGGTGTTTATGACTGTCTCAGTGCCAAACTGGCGGAAAAGATAGGTTTTGATGTAGTTGCTACCAGTGGCTTTGGTATAGCAGCTTCTACCCTGGGTTTACCGGACTACGGTTTTCTCACCGCTACAGAAATGCTCTACAGTGTAGGCAAAATTGCTCAGTCGCTGAGTGTGCCTCTGATTGCAGATTTAGATACTGGCTATGGTAATGTTCTCAACGTCATGCGGACTATCAAGGATGCTGTACAGTTGGGTGTGGCAGGTGTCTTACTAGAAGACCAAGAATGGCCGAAAAAGTGCGGTCACTTTGAAGGAAAACGAGTCATCCCCACAGAAGAACACACGGGAAAAATTAAAGCCGCAGTCGAGGCGCGGGGTGATAGTGGTTTAGTAATTATCGCCCGTACCGATGCCCGTGCGCCGTTGGGTTTAGAAGAAGCGATCGCTCGTGGTCGCGCCTATATTGCCGCCGGAGCAGATATACTCTTTGTAGAAGCACCGCAATCTGTAGAAGAGTTAAAAGCGATCGCATCTGCTTTTCCTGATATTCCATTAGTAGCTAATATTGTGGAAGGTGGTAAAACTCCATCTCTTTCGGCAGATGATTTACAAAATTTAGGCTTTAAAATCGTCTTTTTCCCATTAACTGGCTTATTAGCAGTTACCCAAACTCTCACCAATTGTTTAACTCATTTAAAACAACAGGGAACTACAGCCAATTTTACTGACTTAGTTAACTTTAAAGATTTTCAAGAACTCGTCGGTGTTCCCCAATTTCTGCAAATGGAAAAGAAATTCACTCTAGAAAATGATGAATAAATTACCAGAATTCATCCAATACAAAGATACATACGATATTACCCAAAATAGTATTCTTACCCTGTATAAAGCTAATCAATGGTCATCAGCAGAAAAACCAGATTTACTTTACCAAGCTTTGATGAATTCCCATTCGCTCATTTCTGCATGGTATGGAGACAAGTTAGTAGCTTTGGGTAATGCTATTTCAGATGGCTTTTTAGTAGTGTATTATCCTCATTTATTGGTCTTGCCAGATTACCAAAATCAAGGTATCGGCAGTCAGATTATTAAGATGCTGATATCTCGCTATGATGGGTTTCATCAGCATATTTTATTGGCGGAAAACCAAGCCATTAATTTCTACAAAAAAGTAGGTTTTCAGCGTGCAGGTAAAACCGAACCTATGTGGATTTATTCTGGAAATGACCACTCAACTTAGCAATCTGATTTAGCTATGAATTTTCAGTAAAACCCTTACTCAAAATCAAAATTTGCAATTTACGCAGAGATTTGCAAATGTATTTTGTAACGAAAATTAATGAGCAAAATCTCAAATTAATTACAGAACTGTACCGCGTGTAGCTTCAGTATCAATTGGCTTAATTAAGTACAACTTCAACATATTCCAAAAGATAGCAATAGCGGGGGGAATTCTTTGGAAGAATTTTACAAAGTTAGGCCATTCACTGCTATTAATTGCCGACAGTTTCAAATTATTTTCCGAACACTGTTCTAACCGCCAGAAAAATTCCGGGTGATTAGTATTCAAAATAATAGGAAATGCCCGCGCAGAGGTATTATTAGTTTCTTGAATCACTCGGTTGTTGTATTTGCGGGGATGAATACCAATAGACTCATAAAAGGTAGCCCGTTCAAATACTGTCATCGTGTGGGTAGCAAATACAGTTAATAAGAAGAAACGCACCCATAACTTTGCTTTCCAATTTTTCCATAATTTGGGCTGGGTAGACGCGGAGCGGCTTGTCTCCAGACATCTCAACACCGCTTTAAAGAAATCCCCGTGACGATTCTCGTCTTGACACCAACTCTCAAACTTACGGAATAGTGGATAAAACTGGTACTCTGGATGCTCCTGCATATGCTGATGCACCAAGATATAACGCCAGTAACCAACTTTTTCCGATAGGTAGACTGTGTAAATCACCCACTCCGCCGGGAAAAAGGTATATGTGCGATTCTTGGTTAAATAGTTTAAGTCTAACGATAGATTCAAATCTGCCATCGACTTATTCAAAAATCCCGCGTGCCGTGCCTCATCCCGTGCCATATAATTAAAGGCCTCTGCCAACAGGGGATTCCGGTCTTTAATGCGGCGTGATAACTCTTTAAACAATAAAAACCCAGAAAACTCAGAAGTACAAGAACGTTCCAAAAAGTCAATAAAGGCGCGGCGTTTTTCCCCAGTAATATGATCCCAGTTTTGCTTAAACTCTTCATCACGGACAAAGTGATGACGATTGTAGTCAGCACGCAGTTCATCGACAATTGCCCGAATCTCAGCCTCATGGGCGGAAATATCTATATTTGCCACCGCATCAAAGTCGGTGGTGTAAAACCGGGGTGTTAATAAAGTTTCTTGAACAGGTGCTTTCACTCCAGGCTTTAGCGTTTGAGACTCTGGGGTTGTAAGGGTATTAACCATGAGACTCCTTTATATATTAATGGTTTTATAGTTATATAATCATAAAATGGTATTTATATACATCAGTTAAATTATTGAACTAGAGACTGGGAATTTGGCATAAAAAAGTCAAGAGAAAATATCTAACTTTTTACTTGTTCCCGTGGCATTCCTTAGACCATAAACCATTTTTTACTCAGCAAGTAATATAGCGAACTTAAGACAAATATAAAAAAATATTAATGCTTGTATAGTTATACAGCTATTAATAGTTAAATGATTTTGGGAGATATGAAAATAGCCTGGATTTACATCAGCAGTGGTACTTGCTAGATAGAGCGATGCAGATCCTCTCTAAACCCAGAATAACAGTCCTCGCTCCAGTATTGACTGTGAATTGGCAGCCATATTGAGTCTCTGAAGAGTGCTGAGTTGAAAGACAATCATGCCAATTGCGTGACGAGATATTTTTCCACTGGGAAACTCCCAAGACTGGACTGTTATTCTTCACTCAAAACTCAGCACTCAAAACTCAAAACTCAAAACTCAAAACTCAAAACTCAAAACTCAAAACTCAAAACTCAAAACTCAAAACTCAAAACTCAAAACTCAAAACTCATCACTCATCACTCATCACTCATCACTCATCACTCAATTTGTCTGAAAACGTAAGTATAA
This sequence comes from Anabaena sp. UHCC 0399, assembly GCF_034931465.1. NCBI lineage: Bacteria > Bacillati > Cyanobacteriota > Cyanophyceae > Nostocales > Nostocaceae > Anabaena > Anabaena sp. UHCC 0399. The sequence continues at coordinate 16,032 of NZ_JAYGGZ010000005.1, forward strand.
AGGAAGCAATCATGAGTAGCAATTTAGCCGTCAAACTGCGTTCCGGGACTCAAAAAGCTCACACCTCAGCAGAAAATGTGGGTTTCATGAAATGTTTTTTGAAGGGGGTTGTAGATAGACAGAGTTTCGCTAAATTTTTAAGTAACTTATATTTTGTCTACAGTGAACTAGAAGCTGCAATTACAAGCAATGTCAACAATCCCGTAATTGCGGCGATTTACTTCCCCGAACTGAATCGCCGAGACTCCTTAGAAAAAGACATGGTGTTTTACTATGGTAGTGAGTGGCGAAGTCTAATTACACCTTCAAGCAGCACCCAGGCATATATTAACCACATCCGAGAACTTTCTGCTCGTGACCCTGTGTTATTGATTGGTCATACCTATACCCGCTACATGGGCGACCTTTCCGGGGGTCAGATGCTGCAAAAAATTGCTCAGTCAACGCTCAAACTGTCTGGCTACGAAGGCACATCGTTCTATAATTTTGAGCAAATTCCCGACAAGCAAGCATTTAAAAACACGTATCGTCAGGCATTGGATTCATTATCCATTGATGATGCCACAGGCGATGGCGTTTCGCCCAGCGTAGCTGATCGCATTGTTTTAGAAGCAAATAGTGCTTTCCAATTCAATATGCAAATGGCTAAAGATTTAGAGGGAAGCTTAATTAAAGCTATTGGTCAAGTAGTATTTAATAGCTTGACTCACACCAATAACCCCGGTAGTACCGAAGCACCAGCAATGTAAGGGAAGGAAAGGGACTGGGAACAGGGGAAGCAGGGGAGGTAGAGGGAGACAAATATAATGCCCGATTCCCAATGCCCAATTTCTACATTTGCTTTAATCAACACATCATGCTCTAGCCATAAATATTTAAACTAGAAAGCAGCTAGAGCATAGACCTTGTATTGGCGATTTGTAGCACATCAAAAAACAAATTGCCGAGCTATATACCCATAAGACCAACCGTACAAAAAGGCAAAAGTAAAAAGTAAAACATTCACGTAGTAAGATTTTTACTCATTTCAGATGCTTGATTGCTACAGCATCTTAATATTACAGATAATTGTAGCAAAATCAACATTTAAATTTGGTAAAAATCATAAAATTTAGTTTTGCTATCTTTTGCTTTTTGACTTTTACCTTTTGACTTTTTGGATGGTCGCATTACCTTGGAGGATTTGATGGTTTTTCTTTCATCTGAAGTCAAATTTGATTTAGCCTTGATTCAAAAGTATGACACTCCTGCACCTAGATATACCAGTTACCCACCCGCTACACAGTTAACTGAAGGATTTACACAGAAAGACTTTCACTCTGCGATCGCTGCCTCAAATCAAAGAAAATCACCTCTATCTTTGTATTTCCATATTCCTTTTTGTCAGAGTGCTTGTTACTTTTGTGGCTGTAATACGGTAATTTCTAATAACACGAATATTGCTAAACCATACCTAGAAAATTTAGCACGAGAAATCAAGCATACAGCATCTTTGATTGATCAAGATAGAAAAGTGCTACAAGTTCATTGGGGTGGTGGTACACCCAATTACTTAGATTGCGATCAAGTAGAATTCTTGTGGAAAAATATTACTCGCAACTTCAACCTTGATCCACAAGCAGAAGTCTCTATTGAGATTAACCCCCGTTATGTTGACAAAGAATACATTTTCTTTCTTAGAAAAATTGGGTTTAATCGCATTAGTTTTGGTATCCAAGATTTTAATAGCCAAGTACAGGTAGCTGTCAACCGTGTCCAACCTGAAGAGTTGTTATTTGATGTCATGAGTTGGATTAAAGCGGCTAAATTTGAAAGTGTGAATGTAGACCTGATTTATGGTTTACCTTATCAAACTTTACAAACCTTTCGAGAAACGGTGCAGAAGACAGTTGCATTAGACCCCGATCGCATTGTTGTGTTTAACTTTGCTTATGTACCGTGGTTGAAGCCAGCACAAAAGAATATTCCTGTGGAAGCATTACCACAACCCCAAGAAAAGTTAGAAATTCTGCAAATGACCATTGAGGAATTGACAAAAAGCCAATATCTATTTATTGGGATGGATCATTTTGCCAAACCTAACGATGAACTAGCAACAGCACAACGTAACCGCACCCTCCAGCGCAACTTTCAAGGCTACACCACCCACTCCGAGGCAGAACTGTTTGGCTTTGGTGCGACATCTATCAGTATGTTGCATGATGCTTATGTGCAGAATCATAAGCAATTGAAAAAATATTATCAAGCAGTTGCTAGCGATAGTTTACCAATCAGTAAAGGAATTAAACTCACTGAAGATGATATCTTGAGACGCAATGTGATTATGTGCATCATGTCAAACTTCCAACTGTATAAGCAAGAAATCGCAGAGAAACATGAGATCAATTTTGATCAGTATTTTGCCCATGAACTAGAGTTATTAGAGCCATTAGCAGCTGATGGACTGGTAAATTTATCAACTGACCACATCCAAATTACGGATATTGGTAGGCTATTAGTGAGGAATATTGCTGTAATTTTTGATATTCATAATCAAACGCCAGAAAAACACTTTTCGCGTGCCATTTAACACCAAATCTGCAACTATCAGCTTGCTCAATTGGAAGCGTTCATGGAAAATATTGGTAATTGGTAGCTGGTAATTACCTTCACTTAATTACCTCTGACCAATTACCGACTATAGTCTACTGGTAGTAATTAAGATAATTCATAATTCATTTCCTTAATAGAGATTCATCAGTTGCCACGAAAAAAAGCAGAAATTTTCTAAGTTGGTATAAATATCAAATTGGCTTTAATTTTGAATTATGACTTCTGTTATATCTATCTTTTGACTTCAAAAGTTACTTCATCTGGTGGAAACGCTCACTAATTCAGTTTGCTAATCTGAATACAGATGAGATTTTTGAGGACATTAATATGAATATTCTTGCTTGGGTAATATTAGGACTATTAGCTGGTGCGATCGCTAAAGCAATTTATCCTGGATCTCAAGGTGGTGGAATCCTTTCCACAATGATTTTAGGGATTATAGGTGCTTTCATTGGTGGTAGTTTGTATAGTCTATTTGCCACGGGAACTTTACAACTTACGGCTACTGGTTTAAGTATTCCTGGTCTTTTAATAGCCATTCTCGGTGCAATGATTGCTATCTACATATGGGGACTACTTAGCAGAAGTCGTAGTGCTTAAATAAGTATCGGGGTAAAATTCCAAACCAATATTTTAGCAAATCAAGCATTCAATATCACAATGCTTGATGGGTCTTATCTAAGATAAAAATAATTGCAGAGGCAGTTCATGTTTTTCCACAAAAAAGAGCCTATTCATGCAGTAAAAATCCATGATGCTAATCCTCGTTTTGCTCAGTTACTTCTAGAGCAATTTGGAGGAGCAACTGGAGAATTATCAGCAGCTTTGCAATACTGGGTGCAATCATTTCACGTTGAGAATGCTGGAATTCGCGATATGCTGCAAGACATTGCCATTGAGGAATTTGGGCATTTAGAGATGGTTGGTAAACTCATCGAAGCTCATACCAAAAATGTAGATCAAACAGAGGCTTATAAAAGCACTCTTTTTGCTGTCAGGGGAATGGGGCCTCACTTTTTAGATAGTCAAGGTAATGCTTGGACTGCAAGTTACCTTAATGAAGGTGGAGACGTAGTAAGAGATTTGAGAGCTAACGTCGCAGCTGAAGCTGGCGCACGTCAAACTTACGAAGAGTTAATTAAGCTATGTCCTGATCAAGGCACAAAAGAAACTTTAGTACATCTACTCACAAGAGAAATTTCTCATACCCAGATGTTCATGAAGGCTCTAGATTCACTTGGTAAGTTGACAGATCCACTATTTGGTAATATTCAACCTGATGAAACTGTAGCTCTCTATTACAATCTGTCTACCAATGGTAATGGACATGATGAACGTGGCCCTTGGAATTCAGAACCAACATTCCAATATGTTGCTAACCCATTGGAAAGACACTCTTAATTAAAAGTTGGGAAGCAGGGAAGCAGAGGAGAAAAGCTAATACCCAATTCCCCATTCCCATAATTTCCTTTTAATTGAGGAGATTAATTCGTGATTGTTAATGCAACGCCAAATGGATGGGAAATTATTTATCACCGCGCTCATGCTTTATTAGCAGCGCAACTAGCAGGACAATGGCGGCGCAAAAATTTCCCAGCACGGATATATGAAACCCTTGCTGCCATTTCTCATCATGATGATTTAGAAAAAGAATGGCAAGAAGATAATCTGACTCCAGGGGGTGCGCCAATGGACTTTACCATGAGCCAAGAAGCCTCTGTTGAGAAAATAGTTGATTTGGTCAATAATGCCCGTTACCGAGGACGATGGGTAACTCTATTAACTTCCAAACACATCAGCCGTTTAAATGAAGCAAAACGAGGTCGGTCTTCTGAACTAGATCAATTTCTAGATGAGCAATACCACAATCAACAGCGTTGGCGTGAGGAATTAGGCTTGCAGGAAGAGGAAGTAAATGCGGCTTATGCTTTTATGCAGTGGTGCGATCGCCTATCTCTTATTCTATGTCAGCAGGAATTACCAGCTGATGAAAGATTTTTAGAAATTAGTCTGGGTCCTGATGGTCAACGCTATGACATTATGCAACGTAGTGATAATTCGCTTACTGTCCAACCTTGGCCTTTTGAGGATGAAAAGTTTACAGTGAATGTCGAAGCGTGCGATCTGCATCAAGTAAAGTTTGAGAGTAATGCTCAACTAACTCAATCCCTGCAAACAGCTCCAATCAAAGTTTTAGAGTGGACTTTTGTTAAAACTTAAAACTCAAATTAATTGCAGAAATCAAAAAGCGTCCGGGAGTGTTACCGTGTTTCCACCCCAGACGCTTTTTAGTTTCAACTTGCTCCTCACACACAACTAGAGCATACTGTCTACTTGTAATTAAGTAAATCTATTGTGTGACACTTTTTTAAGTTGCACACAAATAATACCATTTTTAGATTCCAATAAAAAACGCCTGGGAGTGTTACCGTGTTTCCACCCCAAGCGTTTTTTAATTTCAACTTGCTCCTCACACACAACTAGAATGTATCACTTGTTTGGGGAAATGGCAAGTATCTTATTTAACGCTTCACATAGTCTTAATATTAACAAAGCTCAAGTCTTTAAATTTCACCCCAGCGTTGCCACTGACGAAAGTTAGTTCCAGCACTCACAGCTAAACCAATTTGGTGCTGTGAAGACAGTTCATCGTGTCCACCTTCGTTTGCACCAATATAGTATAGACGGAAACTACCATCATCCAATGCTACTACACAAGGAGTGCCTACTGCCCGCGCATCCCAACGACCAGAACCCTTTTGAGCAGGTGAAAAAATAGAACCTCCCGCTTGCTCCCCTTTCTCCTTTTGCCAATGAATCCCATCGTCAGAGATAGCTAGACCAATAGAATGATAACCACTGTTGTTAACACCTTCATAGAACATTACGTATTGTCCATTTATTTTTAAGACATGGCGAGTGCCAATACCTCTCTCATCAAAACTTCCAGGTTCACCTGCGGCTAAAATCTCACCGACTTTTTCCCAATGGAAACCATCTGTAGATATGGCTAAACCAACTAAGAATCCTCTTTTTGGGTTTAAGGTGTGATAGTACATTTTCCACATTCCATCATCATCAGGTAAGACTTGAGGCCAGGCGCAAAACAGGGCATCAAACTCTCCTACCTTGCCTAAATCGAGAAAAGCCCCTCGATAAGTGCTTTCCAAGCGTACCCATTTTATGCCATCACGGGAGATAGCGCAGCCAGGGCGCATATTTAACCCTTTAGCTTTAAACTCTCCCATTTCAACAACTGTGCGATCGCCACCAAAATACCACATCCAATAAAGACCATCATGGAAATATACATTGCTCACACCCACATGGGCTGAGTCAAAGCGGCTAGGATCTGGGTGAGGTTCAAAGACAGCCCCCATTGTTAATGATCCTGGGACGCGTTGCCAATTAATTCCATCAGCAGACATCGCTAAACCACAGCGACCAGTGGGTAAATTAATTTGTCGATCAAAGGAGGCATCCCTACCGTAATACCACATCCTCCAAGTTCCATCGGGGCAGTACAAGACCTGGGGTGAAGAAACTCTTTCGGAATCCCACCAGCCTGCCGATCCTGGGGTGAGAATTAGCCCTGGTTGGTCAATTGGGGTTTTTAAGTCGCTCATATCTACAATTAAAAATGTGGTGAATTAATAGCATCAAACTTTGATAAACCAGTTTTGGCGATACATTATCACAGCGACAGCCCACCATAAAAGAACGGTGACTAGGGCGAATAATAGTGAACCATTAAAATTGCCTGCCCAAGATGCAAAGAGGTTTTGATAGATCCAGTTATAGGTGCTGATAGCGGTTTCGCCTGTGCCTATTTTGGTTCTGACTAAGATTTTAATTAGCAAAACTGATGCGACGAAAAGCGCGATCGCATTTAAGCCCATTATTTCCCAAGGTTTACTCCAGCGTCGAATTAACCTCACTTCAATTAGTTCATAACAACCAGCCAGTAACAATAACGCCCAACCGCTAGTAAACACAACATAGGAACTTGTCCACAGTTTTTTATTGATGGGGAAGACCCAACCCCATGCCCAACCAATGATTAAGCAACCAATACCAAATAAAGCTAATCCTACACTCGTGCGTGTTTGTACTGGTTGTTTGCGTATCCAATCACCAGTGAAATAACCAGCCAAAACACTCACAATAGCCGGAATTGTACTAAAAAGTCCTTCAGGATCGCCCATGAAGTTGAAGCCATCGCCCTTATACAGATGAGCTTTGGGGATAATCAAGCGGTCAATATAAGCACCAAAGTTGCCTTCTCGTGTCAGCACACCAGCACCATAATCAGGTACGGGAATGTACATCATCGCTAGCCAGTAGCCCAGAAGTAATACACCAGCTAGTATCCATTGTCCTGGGCGTGGTAATTTGAGGACTACCAAGGAAGCCAACAAATAAGTCAGGCTAATACGCTGCAATACTCCCATCATGCGAATGCTGCTGAAGTCAAAAGTCCAAATGCCTTGATTCCAAAAGCCATTGAGTACCAAACCCAAAATAAACAGCATCGCTGCACGGCGAAATATCCGCCAGTAAACCGCCGAGGTGGGTTTGTTATCTTGGGTGTATTTGGATAAAGAAAAAGTCATTGCCACACCAACAATGAACAGAAAGAATGGAAAAACTAAATCAGTCGGTGTGCAACCATGCCAATCAGCATGGGTTAAGGGAGGATAAATATTATCTGCAACTCCCGCCATATTCACGAGAATCATCCCTGCAATGGTAATGCCACGAAAAACATCAAGTGAGGTCAGACGCATGGACAAAATTTTATGCTTGATGAATATTTAACCTACCGCGCTTGCTGCTGTTGTTCAATTAAGATTTACATCACATTGTTGAGGCTAGGTCAACCCCCTGTGGGGGAATTAAAAATTAAAGTCCCTATAAATAAATTTAGGGGCTTGTATCCTTCTTTTTTTCGGTCAATACTACACTAAATACATATAAACCAAGATGAAGCACCTACTTGCTTGAGCTTTAACGTAATTAAACAGGGAATTTATTATGATTGTAGTCATGAAAGTTGGTTCTCCAGAAGTGGAGATTAACCGCATTAATGAAGAACTAAGTAATTGGGGTTTGATACCAGAAAAAATTATTGGTAAACACAAGGTAGTAATTGGTTTAGTAGGTGAGACTGCCGACTTAGATCCACTACAAATTCAAGAAGTCAGCCCTTGGATTGAGCAAGTATTACGGGTAGAACTGCCGTATAAAAGAGCTAGCCGCCAATACCGACACGGTGAAGCATCAGACGTTGTAGTTGATATCCCCGATGGCGCAGTTGTGTTTGGTGAACACCAACCCCTAGTCGTGGTTGCTGGCCCCTGCTCAGTCGAAAATGAGGACATGATTATCGAAACAGCACAACGCGTCAAGGCAGCCGGCGCGAAGTTTTTACGTGGTGGTGCATACAAACCCCGGACTTCACCTTACGCCTTCCAAGGACATGGCGAGAGTGCTTTAGAATTATTAGCCAAAGCGCGGGAAGTTAGTGGACTGGGGATTATTACAGAAGTCATGGATGCGGCAGAACTAGATATCATCGCTGAAGTTGCTGATGTAATTCAGGTAGGCGCAAGGAATATGCAGAACTTTTCCCTGCTCAAAAAAGTAGGAGCGCAACCCAAACCAGTGCTGTTAAAACGGGGAATGGCAGCTACCATTGAAGATTGGTTAATGGCAGCTGAGTATGTGCTAGCATCTGGCAACCCCAATGTAATTTTATGTGAGCGGGGTATTCGTACCTTCGATCGCCAATATACTCGCAACACCTTAGATATATCTGTAGTGCCGGTATTGCGGAAATTAACTCACCTGCCCATTATGATTGACCCCAGTCATGGTACAGGTTGGGCTGAGTTTGTCCCATCTATGGCGATGGCTGCGATCGCAGCTGGTTGTGATTCTCTCATGATTGAGGTTCACCCCAACCCCAAAAAAGCTTTATCTGATGGGCCACAATCCTTAACACCAGAAGCTTTTGACCATCTCATGCAAGAATTAACAGTCATTGGTAAAGCTGTTGGACGTTGGCCACAGCCCACCGCAGCTTTAGCATAAAAGCTTTAGCTCTTCTCCTGCTACATTGCTTGTATCGTGTAGCAGGAACATACTTGTTGATTTTAAGCAGTCTAATGTCTTGCTGAATATCTTAAATACCAATAAATTAACACCGCCAAAATGCCAAAAACCAAATTCAGTAAAAATCTACTGACTGCAAACCACAAAATATCAGGATAAAAAAGCTTGGCTGGACGTAAAGGGCTGAGAATTCTTACTAACAGAAATACCCCAAAAATTGCATTACCACCCAGCATAATAGCAAATAATAATAAACCTCTTTGCCAGTAACGATGTTGGGGTGTACGACCAGATATTAAAATAATTGGTTGTTGATTTTGGACTCTGCGTAATAGCTGTTCCATGCGCCAAAACATCCACAGCAGCAAAGGAAATAAACAATAAGCAAGTAACTGTAAGGGTGGAGAATAACGCCAAGCAATAGAACAAATATTAACTAAAGCATGAAAGATTAGAGAATTAATCCATGCTAGAAAAAATAAATTTTTGTAGCGATTTACTTGACAAGTAGCAGATAAATACCTTCCTAGGGCATATCCCCAAGGCGCAGAGAACATCGCATGGACTGGTGTACCAATAACGCGATCGAAAATGCTAGCTGTGCCGTGATATAAATAAATCCAATTTTCTTCGGCGGTGAATCCTAAAGCAACCGCGATAGTAAACAAGAAAATACTGGTAGAGCGTAATTGATACCGACGCTGTAAATAGGAAATGGGGATAATAACTGCAATCAACTTGCAACCTTCTTCAATCGGTGCGATCGCTACAAGTTGTCTCAGAGTAGCACCAAAAATCCCACGCTGGATTTGCTGCCAGTTGAAAACCCCATTAGCTATAGTTTCAAAAACTAATTGTAAACCGAGAGCAACAAAACCCGATATTGCCCCCACCAAAAATAACCACAATAACAGTTGAAAAGGTGGGGCAACGGTGACACGATAATAGTAATATCCCAAAAATAGCAGTGGTGGTATAACTGCCCACAGCAGCAAAGTAAAATCAACCACTCACCTGAGCAATGACAGTACGATGACGAGGGCTATTTTGGGTGATGCTTGGTGTTTGAAAACCAGCCTCTACTAAAGCTTGCTCAATATCCAAAGCAAAATATTGATCCAAATATGGTTCTGTACTTTTGAGCAACGTCAAAATGTAGGGCGGCATTTTCTTGTAAGCTGCCGATTGAGGATTCATATCCATAATCGCAATGTGACCACCCGGACGCAATACACGCCGCACCTCAGCAAAAATCTTGCGGGTTGCTGACTGGGGTAGTTCATGACACATCAGGAAAATCGAGACTAAATCAAAGCTAGCATCTGGTAAACCAGTAGATTCGGCTGTGGTGTGAACCCAATTAATATTAGCTTGACGCTGTTGAGCGCGATAGTTGGCAACTGCTAAGAAATAGGGAGACAAATCTAAGCCTGTGACTTGGGCTTGGGGATAAAGTGCTTGCAGCGTAAACGTACTTAACCCCACACTACATCCCAAGTCAAGGATAGTTTGTGGTGTATGAGGAATTTGAGCTTTGACAATATCGTGGTAACTTTGGCGCAGTTTTGCATCACCTTGCGCTTCAGCTTCCGGCCAAATCTTAGCATGGACAGCACGCGCCGCCACTTCCAATTCAAATGCTGCTAACCAACAAAGGTCTCCCTCATCATAGCCGTGGAAAGAAGTCAGATAATAATCTGGGTAAGTGATTTGAGGATTTTGGGCTTGGGCTAAATCTTGTGTCCAATCACGCCCCTGGAGGGTTTTGACTTCACTTGTCCAAGGTACACCCATTTTTTCAGCCCGTTTAATCATCATTTGACGAGCTTGGTGTTTGGCTAGGCTAGCTAAAGGCTTAATTGCCAATATGCCATTCACCAAGCGGGAAGCCATGCCAGGAGCAGTGTTTGTAGCAGCAGTCATAAATTAAGTTTGCATTGAACAGCCTTGTTTACTTATGACATACTGGCAGGATATCAGTCTAGTGCTTTGTCAAGTTAGTTTTGAGGTTTTGTAGTCAGGACTGTATCAAACTGCTAAAATTTCCGTACTTAGCAAAACTTATATTTATTCAGATCAAAAATATCAAAGAATATTAAAAATAATTTATTTTTTTTTGGGATTTTAGGGATGACAAGATTTAGAAGAAAAACAAGCGGTTTTATCAAAGATTTTCAAGAATTTGCGCTCAAAGGCAACGTTATTGATTTAGCGATCGCTGTAATTATTGGTGGTGCATTTGGTAAAATTATCACTTCCTTTGTTGAAGATTTAGTGATGCCACTCATTAACCCTTTGATTGCTTTGAGTGGCAAAGATTGGAGAACTATTACCATTGGTTCAGGAATTAAGATCGGTCAGTTCTTGGGTTCTGTTGTTGACTTTCTGGTGATTGCTTTCATTTTATTTTTAGCAATTCGATCTCTACAGAGATTCAAAAGGCAAGAAGCAGTGGAGAATGAACCCCCACTACCAGATCCTCAACTTGTAGCCCAAGAAAAACTGACTGATGCTTTGGATAAACTAACCCAAACTTTAGAATCTCGGAATCCTCAGATTTAACACATAACTTACTTGGCTGTACTAGGTTTGAGAGCTAACAACATCTCTACTTGACTGGTAGATTTATCGGGACTAGTGGCGGTGACACCCAAGCCGCGAATAGAACTCAGAATGGCATTAGCTTCTGGGGGTATGGGTTGTTGAGATTGGGCAGCAAAACGATTGACTATGGTCATGGTTTTGTCCATATCTAGATAGAAGTAACCGCCATTGGGTTTTTGTAAAGAACTAGTAATCGCTTTAAAACTCTCGCTGTTGTCCAGAGTTTGATTTTTGTTATTTGTCAGTGCTTCCGCAACAGGGCCACCCACAGCTAAAAATACCGTGTTTTGATCTAACCAACCGTGGGCAAATAAAGCACCTTGTTGGGGGACTTGCCATTCTGTAATGTCTTTACCGCCAACGTTTCTAGTGGCGACATTAATAGTTTGAGTTTTGGCGAGGTTATCCAGTTTCGTGAGAGTGGCTTGTGCAGTTTGGCGATCGCTTGTATTAAATACCATCGCACCACCAAAACCTACTCTTGCTAATATACCTTGGTTGGATGGAATCGTACCAAAGGCAAATTCTCCATCCATCCAGCCAAAAATGTCCTTATCTAGGTCGAAATTGGCTGTTTTTAGCTGTGAGCGTGCTTGTTCTAAGGCTTGCTTAAATTCTGGGTACTCGTTAGATTGTTCGACGATGGTTTTCCAACTCTGACTAATACCTTGTCCGCTAACCAAAGCAAAGGTATCACTGGGGAATTGCCCTACTATCTTGGCGGGGGAATTTTGATATTGAAACTTGTTAAGTTGTGGATCTAAATTAGCGATCGCTTTTAATCTTACCCCCGCATCATCCACACCAACGGCAGCCACCATTGATTTAACTTGTTGCAACTGTTTTAATGTTTGCGGGGTTAATGTCGTAGTTTGGGGATTAGCAGCCACAATTTGTTGAATCATGCCCGCATAATCTGGAATATAAATTTGCGCCAAAGAATTTTTTACATCTACACCTTTGGCTAGAACAGCACTTGCACCGTCTTTAGTCGCAAAGGAAGGTTGACCTTTAAAGGTGTCAATGGCTTTTTCCACCACTGGTTTTTCTGGAGAAAATACCAGATAGCTATTATTTAAAACAGCACTATATGTTGCGTTGCTATTGCCTTCACTAGTAGTTTGTGTAATTTTTTCACCTTTATAGTCTGATTCTGTACTTTTGACTCCCTTTTGTCCTTTTAATTTGTTGGCAAAATTTAAAGCCCCAAGTTTATCCTTGATACCCACGACCATTAACATTTGCGGTTCTTGCCGTAACTGAGTGGCTGGGGGTTGATTTGATTGGTTCGATTTAGGAGCATTTGGCGGTAATACAGCCACCATTAACCCACCCACCCAAGGCTGAATATCTTTTTCATAAGAAATACTATTGTCACTCAATACATCTTTGTTAAAGTCTTCTAAACCCTTGGTGACTAACTTTTGAGCTTCGGGAGTGCCGAATTGCTGCAACTTCGCCCAAGCTTGGGGGTCTGTAGTAATATAGGTAGCCATTAATGCCGATGAAGGCACGAGTTTAGCACTGCTTAAAGCCCCTGTACTATCCCCACCCGGCCCCCGCAAATACATAAAGGCGGCGACGCTACCAACCACTACAACGGCTGCACCCACCACAGGAATTAAAAATCTTGATTTAGTTTCAGGCATTGTTGTTGTCCTCTTTTCCTCAAATTGTTACTGAGGCTAGTAAAAACGTCATTAGAGAGTTTTCGGAATTATTCTATATATGTTAGTGATTTTGCGGTGTGTGCTAGTAAAAATAGGCAATTTACGCACGATCAGTAGGTAATCCCTCAAAAAATACTTCAAATGCAGAAAGTGTGAATCCGCAAATAGCCTATTGTAAATCACAAAAAATAGCTTGGTGAAAAATGACGAGCTATCCTAATCTATATGAATACTTGAGAGTATTTGTACTGGGATTAGGTGATAGGTGACAGGTGACAGGGGACAGGGAAGAAAATTTAACTAAGGTGATTTACATATATGCCACACTCTTATTCTTTTGATACCGAAAATAATGGATACAAATCTTTTGAATTGCCAGGAGCTAGACCACACTATAACCCAGACCGCCCTGGACAGGTAGAACATATTTTTCTCGATTTGAATTTGGATATACCTAACCAAAGTTACCAAGGTAGTTGTAGCATTCGTTTATTACCCATCCGTAATGGTATAGAGCGTTTGACTTTGGATGCGGTGAACTTGCAAATCCAATCTGTCAAAGTGGATGAGGGAGAGCAAACGTTTGACTATGACGGCGAACAGCTAACTATTGAGTTGTCAGAACCAACCCAAGTTGGCAAAAAATTATTAATTGCGATCGCCTATTCTGTAGAAAAGCCCCAACGCGGTATCTACTTTATCCACCCAGACACCCACTACCCCAAAAAGCCCCTACAAGTCTGGACGCAGGGAGAAGATGAAGACTCCCGCTTTTGGTTTCCCTGTTTCGACTACCCCGGACAACTGTCCACCTCGGAAATTCGTGTCCGTGTACCTAAATCATTAGTGGCAATTTCTAACGGGGAATTAATTAACACCACAGAAGATGGTGAAGATAAAACTTACCATTGGTTACAGCGACAAGTTCATCCCACTTACTTGATGACTTTAGCCGTGGGTGACTTTGCTGAAATTCAAGATGAATGGCAAGGTAAACCAGTCACCTACTACGTAGAAAAGGGACGCAAGGAAGATGCTCACCGCAGCATGGGCAAAACTCCCCGGATGATCGAATTTTTGAGCCAAAAGTATGGTTATGCCTACGCTTTCCCGAAATATGCCCAAGTTTGTGTGAGTGACTTTATCTTTGGGGGGATGGAAAATACTTCTACTACCCTGTTAACAGACCGTTGTCTACTGGATGAACGAGCTGCTTTAGATAATCGCAACACCGAAAGTCTGGTAGTTCACGAACTAGCACACCAATGGTTTGGGGATTTACTGGTTATTAAACATTGGTCTCATGCTTGGATTAAGGAAGGAATGGCTTGCTATTCGGAGGTCATGTGGACAGAACACGAATACAGCCAAGAAGAAGCAGCATACTATCGCTTATCAGAAGCGCGTAGTTATTTGAGTGAAGATAGCGGTCGCTACCGGAGGCCGATAGTAACTCACGTTTACCGGGAAGCGATCGAACTTTACGATCGCCACACCTACGAAAAGGGGTCTTGTGTTTATCACATGATCCGCGCTGAGTTAGGCGACGAATTATTTTGGCAGGCAATACAAACCTTTGTCCAGGATCATGCCCACCAAACTGTTGAAACTGTAGACTTGCTGCGAGCGATTGAAAAAGCCACGGGACGCAATCTAGCTTTTCTCTTTGATCAATATGTTTATCGTGGCGGTCATCCTGATTTTAAAGTCGCTTACGCTTGGGATGGAGAAGCTAAGTTAGCCAAATTGACTGTGACTCAAACCCAAGTACCAGCAGATAAAAACAATAGTAAAGAATTATTTGACCTGAAAATCCCTGTTGGTTTTGGCTATACCCAAGAGGAATCTACACAAGTCCAAACTGTGACGGTGCGAGTCAATCAACGGGAGCAAAGTTTTTACTTCCCACTGGCAGCCAAACCAGATTTTATCAGCTTTGATGTGGGGAATCATTTCCTTAAAACTGTGTCTTTGGAATATCCTATACCAGAGTTAAAAGCCCAGTTAACATCTGACCCTGACCCAATTTCACGGATTCATGCGGCGACAGCTTTAGCGAAAAAAGGTGGATTAGAAGCGACTAAAGCCCTCGGTGCAGCCTTGAAAGATGAACCGTTTTGGGGTGTGCGGGTGGAAGTCGCCAAACAGTTAGCAGAAATTAAATTAGACCAAGCCTTTGATTATTTAGTTACGGGTTTAGAAGACAAAAGTTCTTACGTGCGCCGAGCTGTGTTAGAAGCTTTAGCGCAGATTAAAACCCGTGCTAGTTACAAAGTTGTTAAAGAAGTCGTGAAAAATGGCGACAAGAGCTACTACGTAGAAGCCACCGCTTGCCGAACTTTGGGATCTATAGCAGCCGTCAATTTAGAAGACAAACCCAAAG
Source organism: Anabaena sp. UHCC 0399 (assembly GCF_034931465.1). Classification (NCBI taxonomy): domain Bacteria; kingdom Bacillati; phylum Cyanobacteriota; class Cyanophyceae; order Nostocales; family Nostocaceae; genus Anabaena; species Anabaena sp. UHCC 0399. The sequence continues at coordinate 31,395 of NZ_JAYGGZ010000005.1, forward strand.
AAGAAAAGGTAATTAAGCTATTGCAATCTGTTCTAGAAGAAAGAGCCGGTTGGAATGAAGTTGTCCGCAGTGGCGCAGTTGGTGGTTTAGCTGAACTCAAAACTTCCGAAGCCGCCCTAGATTTGCTGCTAGATTATACCAAAATTGGTGTAGCACAACCCTTGCGGTTAGCAGCAATTCGTGCTTTAGGTAAAATTTCTGTTGGTCAAAGTCCAGTCAATTTAGAACGACTGATCGGGAAATTAGCTGAACTTGCCAAAGAAACCTTCTTTTTAACCCAAATGGCAGTCGTAGCCTCCTTGGGACAAATGGAAACACCCAAAGCCATAGGAGTTTTGCGATCGCTTGCTGAACAAACACCAGATGGCCGTGTACGTCGCTATGCTGAGGAAGAAATGACCAAAGTGCAGAAAAATATTGGCACAGAAACAGCGTTGCGGAAATTGCGTGAGGAATTCGACCAACTCAAACAACAAAACCAAGAATTAAAAAGCCGTTTGGAAAATTTGGAGGCGAAATCCCAAAACTGAGTGCTATTAAATCCCAAAACTGAGTGCTATTAGAGTAGGCCGTACAGAGTGCTGAGGACTCAGCACTCTTGATACAGAATTAATGGCTACTACCCGTATGCACCGTTTTCACCCATTTCAAACGCTTTGGTCTAACCGACATCCGCGCTGTGGTACTGCTAATTACTACTAGCCAGTGCAACATATATAAAGTGCCGCGCACTGTTTGGAGTAGCAATACAAAAGGTGTGTAAACGGTGAATTTTTGCTCTTGGCGTATCCGCTTCAAGCCAGCATACATACCTACAACTGACATTGTGACCGACAAGCCAGTAACTGGGCCTAAAATTGGTAGGCGATGACGAGCAACTGACATGAATAAATCAGGGATGGCTGCCGTTGGCAAGATATACATGGTGAACATGAACATGAGTAAATCCCATGTTTTGCGTGTACCCATGCGATTTTTGAGGATTAAATCCCAATAATCTAAAAAACGCTGATAGCCGCCCTCTGCCCAACGGTTGCGCTGATGCCAAAGTGCGATCGCATTTGTCACGCCTTCTTCCTGCACGGCTGGGTAGAATACACACTCAATATCCCAGCTATCTAAATGCAGGCGCAAAGTCATATCCAAGTCATCGGTGATGGTTTCTTCATTCCACCCGCCAAAACTTTCTAAGGCTGCACGACGCACGAATTGCCCATTACCTCGCAGTTCACCAATTCCACCGACGGCACGCTGCTGCTGAAACCAGGTATCTAGAGCCATTTCTGCCATTTGTCCCTTCGTCCAAAAATTTTCTTTGGCGTTGGCTATGGCTTTTCGCACTTGCACCGCCCCCACCTTTTCGCGTTGGAACAAAGGTACTACTTGAATTAATAAATCTGATGCAACTTCAGCATCTGCATCAAAAACAGCAATAAGTTCGCCTTTTGTCAAGGGCAAAACTTGATTTAAAGCCCCCGATTTACCGCCAACTGCTTGGGCAGAACGCCTGAGTATTTTTAGGTTATTGTACTCCTCGGCTAATTCCGCTAACACATGGGGTGTTTTATCGGTGCTGTGATCGTCAATTATCCAAACTTCGTATTGCCCGTTGGGGTATTCCAGATTACAAAGATTTTTGACTAATTTACCAATTACAGCCTCCTCATTTTTCGCAGCTACCAATATAGAAATGAAGGGTAATTCACCCTGTATTTCTTTTTGGTAACGGCGGGGTTTGGCAAACACTATGACCAAAGCATGAATACCAACAATGGTAGTCAACCCTAAGACAAAGATAGAACCCCAGGAAGCTAAATGTAAGGCGATCGTACTGCTCCAGACTATGGTTAAAACTAGAGCTGCTTTACCTCTACGCCCTTGAAACCGGGATGGTAAAGACAAATCCCGCGTTTCTACCACTGACTCCTCCGTTTCTGATAGGTCAGACAACAGGGAGTTGAGTGGATCAAGTTCTTTGTAGGAATCGTTATCGGGCCAGGAATTCGCTGGCATAAGTTACTTGATTCAAAAACCAGTATTTGTCTACACCTGAAAAGAAGCTGGGAATCAGGTAACGCTAAACTGTCTAAGCAAACTTTGTCTATTTCTAGCCATTACATAGAGAGAAAAGTATAAAATAATACTAATAACTCAAAACACAATAGACTTGTTCCGCAATCGGAACTTTGACTAGGGGTAAGTCAGAGCAAAGTAGCAGCAGCTTATTGTTGGCAGAAATTGCAATAAACGCATTTACTCCCTGACGGCAGCAATTTGCAGTATTATTGCGCCCAGCTTCCCTAAAAGCTAATGCAGCCTTATTGTAACTGACATTTTAATATTTCTTAGCAGTAACTTTTGTGTCCACTATTATTTTCTCAGCACTACAGTAGTTTCAAGGATCAAGAAGTAGGGAAGATAGCTTGAGCTAAGAAGCAGGGGAGCAGGGGAGAAGTCCCGCCGCCTTCCCCCTACCTCTGGCAATGACTCAGCACGCGACTCAACGCCCTATTACCGCTAACAGCACTCAAAAACTAACTGTGTACAACACAAGTTTTTTGGGAATACTGCATTGAGAACCAACTATATTCCTAGTACAGCTTGGCGTAAATAGCGCAAAGTTTAGCCACTGCGTTGCCGGGGTTCACCCGGTTGTAGCAAGTGGCGTGGCGGTGTCGGTTTCCGTCCCGCCAAACTTTGTAAGAGAAACCAACTATTCAAAATCAACAAAACACTTACGCTGTATTCATTTTGAACTTTGCGGAAAGTAGGCGGTGTCAGTTTCCGTCACGCCCAACTTTCCCAGACAAATTTTGAATTTTGAATTCCGCCTTGCGGTACTAGTTGTCAACTAATGTTGAGGAAGATTCAACAATGTCTATTGAGCAACTCCAGCCTGTTAATGCCCAACAAGCAAACGTTTATTTACCTTATGTTCAAGGTACAGCGAAGCGTAATTTCTTACCCTACGCTATCGGTCTATATCAAAAAGGCAATTTAGAAGGACATCGTAAAATAGAAGCTGGTGAAAATGTTCCCTTTGTCGCCTCTTGGAATGTGGCGACCCTACCTTCTGATTTAACCCGTTGCCGAATGCAATTTGATGGCAATGCTGAGTTCAGTTATGAAATAATGATGGCTAGTTTTGAATTTATTAGTTTTTTAATTGAACTTATGGAAAACTATAAACGCTATAAAGTAACTGATTTCTCACAATCTTTCTACCGTAAACTACTACGTGTTGATGAATAATTTAGTCGATTAAAGCTTGAGGGTTGTCAGGGTAAGTTATAATTAAAATATCCTGACAACCTTGTTTTTGTTAGTTAAAATGGAGTAAATTCAGACTATCTAATTCAGCGTTAATTTAAAATTACATCTTAATAAATAATAAAAATATACTAGCCTAGTAGTAAGAATATATAACTATAAAAGCAAGAAAATTAACTTGCAGAAGGAATTTTTAGGAAAATTATATTTTGCGATCGCTAAGATGATTCCGCCAGAACCAATTAAAATTAATAAACACCTGGCTGGGTTTTACTTCCTTTTGAAATTAGGAGTGCATGTGTGCCAAAATCTGCTAAATATTTGCTGATTGGCTCAACCGAAACTTACAGTGGTAAGTCGGCAACAGTCCTGGGTTTGTCTCATCAGTTACAGCAAAAAGGATTGGATATTGCTTATGGTAAGCCCCTAGGCAATTGTTTGAGTACCTCTGATGCCACTGTAGTTGACGAAGATGTCCAGTTTATTACTCTTAGTCTCAACCTATCGGCAAACCGCATTGTGCCGACAATGCTGGCTTTGAATGAAGCCAGTGTGCAAAGACGCTTAAATGGTGAAGACACAACCGATTATCGTCAGTCTTTGGTAGAGCAGTATTTACAAATTCCTAGAGGGGATTTAGTGCTGCTTGAAGGCCCCGGTGATTTGGCGGAAGGCTGTCTGTTTGATTTATCTTTGCTACAGGTGGCTGAGGTGTTAAATGCTAGTGTCATGCTAGTAACTCGCTACAACTCACTACTTTCTATAGAGTCGATATTATCTGCCAAGCAGCGTGTAGGCGATCGCTTGATCGGAGTTGTCATCAACGACATTCCACCAGCGCAGCTAGAGACAGTCAATCATGTGATGCGCCCATTTTTAGAACAGCAGGGCATTCCTGTGATGGCGATGCTACCCAAAAACGATTTACTCCGCAGTGTGAGCGTAGGTGAATTAGTCAAACAGCTCAACGCCGAAGTTCTCTGTCGCAGCGATCGCTTAGATTTAATGGTGGAAAGTCTCGCGATTGGTGCAATGAACGTGAATGCGGCTGTCAAATATTTCCGCAAGCGGCGGAATATGGCAGTAGTGACAGGAGGCGATCGCGTAGAAATTCAACAAGCCGCGTTGGAAACTTCTACCCAATGTCTCATCCTCACCGGACAGCTACCACCACCGCAGTTTATTCTCAGTCGTGCTGAAGAGTTAGAAATACCGATTTTGTCAGTTGACTTAGATACCCTCACCACTGTAGAAATTGTTGACCGCACTTTCGGTCAAGTCCGCGTTCACGAACCAATTAAGGTTCACTGCATCCGCCAATTGATGTCTGAGCATTTTGACATTAATCGTCTGTTATCTAAGTTAGGTTTAACGCCTGCAACAGTCTGATTTGAGTGCTGAGTAGTGAGTGCTGAGTGCTGAGTGGGGAGTGCTGAGTGGGGAGTGCTGAGTGCTGAATTGTGTTAGCAGTAGCACGGCGTTGAGCCAGGTGCTGAGTGGGTATTAGTTCTTTGTCCCCCGTGTCCCCCTTGTCTCCACTCCCCACCCCCTAATTGCTAGATAAATTAAGAAAACTTAGTAGTATGTAACTCAAGTTCGCTTCGGACTTACACGCTGTTTGGTAGAATAACGGGGTTGTTTAATCTGATTACCTCCGTCTTTGAGCCAATCAACAGACCTTATTAACCTCGATACGTTGGCGCAAGAACTGGCGACAATCCAGCAAACAGGTTCTAAACGAATCGCCTTGTTGGGGTCGCGTCATGTGCCAATTACGCATCAAAATCTGATTGAAATGATGACTTATGCCTTAGTTTTATCAGGCAATCGAGTCCTCACATCCGGTGCTACGGGTACAAATTCAGCTGCTATTAAGGGAGCAATGCGGGCTGATCCGAACTTGCTGACGGTAATTTTGCCTCAAAGCTTAGAACGCCAGCCCCATGAATCTCGCCAGCAACTAGAGCAGGTTATGCACTTAGTAGAAAATCCTAGTAATGATAACTTGTCTCTGGCTGAAGCTAGTTACATCTGTAACAAAGAGATTGTCTCCCGTTGTCAGCAGCTGATCTGCTTTGCATTTCATGACAGTCGCACTCTGCTACAAACTTGTGGAGATGCTGAAGAACAAAGAAAGGTGGTGACACTTTTCTACTTTGATTAGTCAGCAGTCAACAGTCCACAGTCGAACCCATAACTGACTATGAACTATAGACTAATGACTATGGAGTAGAGACAGATGATTATTTTTTTGTATGCGATCGCCGCAGCTGCGGTGTTAATTTACCTGCCATTTTTAGTTGTAGGGTATGCCCGTATGCGCGTTGGGTATGATCGTTCTGCCCCTCGCGCTATGTTTGATAAATTGCCAGCCTATGCACAAAGAGCTACTTGGGCGCACCAGAACTCATTTGAAACGTTCATGGTGTTTGTTGCGGCGGCACTAATGGCTTATGTAACTGGTGTGAATTCTTCTATAGCAGCATGGGCTGCGATCGCCTTTGTTGTGGCTCGTCTGCTATTCTCGATATTTTATATATTGAATATACCGCTATTGCGATCGCTCATGTTTGGCATTGGCTCTCTTAGCTGCGCTACTCTTATTGTTCTGAGTATCATGCAAGCTAAGGGTTAATTGGGGGATTGGGCAGAAAAAGTCAAAAGTCAAACAATTATTTCTTGTCTCCTCTGCTTCCTCTGCTCCCCATTTTCCCTAGTCCAAAATCCAACATTTCAAGTCCAACATTTCTTATGGCTTCTACTTATTCCTTTGACATTGTGAGTGAATTTGATCGGCAAGAATTGGTGAATGCTGTTGATCAAGTCATCCGAGACCTCAAAAGTCGTTATGACCTCAAGGATACCCAAACTACTGTTGAGTTGGGTGAAGAAAAAATTACTATCGGCACAGATAGCGAGTTTACCCTAGATTCTGTTCACAATATTTTGCGTGAAAAGGCTGCCAAGCGAAATCTTTCCCAAAAAATCTTTGATTTTGGCAAAGTAGACTCCGCAAGTGGTAATCGCGTCCGTCAAGAAATCACCCTCAGAAAAGGCATCAACCAGGATATTGCCAAGCAAATATCCAAATTGATTCGTGACGAATTCAAAAAAGTCCAAGCGTCAATTCAAGGTGATGCTGTGCGAGTTTCTGCCAAAGCTAAAGACGATTTGCAAGCCGTCATGCAACGCTTAAAGCAAGAAGACTATCCTGTAGCTTTGCAATTCACTAATTATCGTTGACATACTCACCGACATTCTATGTCGGTGATTCTTGACAGTTCACAGTAACCCTCTACCGAAATAGTCTTACAGTCACTCCCTGCCCGTTTAAGGTCGTGGTGATGCCCCATCCCCACCCTTCTCTGCGTTCCCTGCGGGACGCTGCGCCAACGGGTTCGCTACTTCGACGGGACGGAGACCGACACCGCCGAGTAGATTCACCATTTCTATATTTTTGGATGCGTTTTCATCTATTTCTTGCTCAGTACCGCAATTTAAACAAAGTATTGAGCGAACAGAGAGGTCAATTTTTCCCCAACGAAAGCCACAACATCAAAATACGTAAAGCCTGCAAAAGCAGGCTTTATTAAAGTTCTAATCAGACTAGCTGCGACTTTTCAAGTTTACTGTCTAGTTAGATGCTGTTTTTTTCTTTAAGAATCCGCCCAAAGAACCCACTACTAACAAACCTAAAATCGCACCAGGTTCAGGAACTGAGGTTGCTGTCAACTGACCACCATTATCCAATCTACAGTTAGGAAATGTACTGCACACTTCTGGGGATAGGTCATCTTTCAAGAAAATCCTAGCTGTCGGTAGTCCTTCGGCTGGATTGAGATAAGTATAGAAATCTAAACCTGCAACTGCGGTGTTAAAGTCAATTCCCAAATCAAAGCCGTTAGCTGCGTCATAATTGCCAGTTTGCAGAACAGTTTTTGTAACTGTATCAAAGTTGAAATTGAAAGTAGTATCAGCAGGATTAGGAAAACTGTACTTGAATGATTGCAACAAATTTCCGTCGGGGTTGAAGAAGGAAATAGCAAATCTACTCAGTTGATCTCTAGTGACAATAGTTCCCTCGAAAATATCGTCATAGCTGAAATTTCCTGTTGCTGTATAACCTTGATCTCCTTGCCAATCAATCTCAAAAGTAGCTGCATTGGCACTGGAAACGTTAATTAAAGTAGCCATTGAGGTGACTGCAACAACTGCGACTTTAGCTGTGATTTGGTTACAAATGCTTTTCATTTTCTTGATAGTAGTAGTAAATTCTGATGTTGTTTCAATTACCAACTTTTTTTGTCAAAATTAACAAAAAACGCTGATATTTCTGCAAAAGGTGAACTGAAAAAAGCGGATTAATATACCTAACTAGACACTTGAAACCTAGCAAAATCCATAAATAATAGACTCTGCTCATAATAACCAGATGCTTTTTTACCTGGGAATATGTGATAACAATTGTTCTTGTTGGGAATACTTAATCCCTAAAACACCTTTGCGGAAATTCTACCATTAGATTCAATCTACTCACATTATTTATATTTAATTTTTCCAAAAAACACAAAAAGTTCCTAATAAATTCAAAGAATATTTTATCGTTATTTAATTTTTCCTTTACCTCTTTTTAACCATTTTTTGTTTCATGATTAACACATAATTTGCTCAGACGATCAATATTTTTTTAATGCCTAATTTTCTACTTATAACCCGTTAATTAAATCAATCATTACCTAATCTTAACCAACATCAATTAATTTTTAACTGGCATTTTCATGTAACCAAAAATATCTTTATGAATTTATCAAGACGCAAATTCTTTACATTAGCTGGTGCAAGTGCTGCCGGAACTCTAGCTATATCACCCTTGGAAGGTCTGCTTGCTAGAGCAGCTTTAGGTCAAACAACACCTACAACTACAGGATATGGGCCACTTTTAGCAGACCCCAATGGCTTGTTAGAGCTACCAGCCGGATTTCAGTACCGCATTATATCTCGTACAGGCGATCTCATGGCTGACGGTAATCCAGTACCTGGCGCTCATGATGGTATGGCAGCCTTCCCAGGACCCAGAAATACAACAATATTGGTTTGTAACCACGAATTGAGCAACACTTCTGGTACACAAGTAAGAGTGCCAAACCGCTATGATCCTGTCAGCAGAGGTGGTACTACCAACTTAGTTGTGGGTCCTAATCGTCAGTTAATCAAGCAGTTCGCCACTCTCGGTGGAACAATTCGTAACTGTGCAGGTGGTCCAACACCTTGGGGTTCATGGATTACTTGTGAAGAGAATGTCAGCGTACCTGGTAGCTCTGATGGCTCTACACAGTTCCACGGTTACAACTTTGAGGTTCCTGCCAGTGCTACTGGTCCTGTAGACCCAGTACCCTTAATTGCTATGGGACGGTTTAATCATGAAGCTATAGCTGTAGACCCTGCAACTGGTATCGTTTATCAAACAGAAGATAGTGGAAGTAGCCTATTTTACCGCTTTATTCCCAACGTACCTGGCAAGTTAGCAGAGGGTGGTAAGCTCGAAGCTCTAGTCATCAAAGGTAGACCTCAAAGCATCACTAATAATAGAGGTGCAAATAGCGGACTTTACCCAATAGGACAAAAATTTGCTGTAGAGTGGGTAGAAATTCCTGACCCTAATCCAGCTACAGATAATGTTCGAGTACAAGGTTTTACTTTGGGTGCAGCTCAGTTTTCTCGTGGAGAAGGCATCTGGTATGGTAACGGTGAATTGTACTTCTGTTGTACCAACGGTGGTGCAAACAGTGGTGGTCAAGTCTGGCGCTATAATCCTAGAACTGAGATGATTGATCTGTTTGTAGAGTCTCCATCTAGAGATGTTCTGGATGCTCCTGACAATATATGTGTAGCACCTTTTGGCGACCTTATCCTCTGCGAAGACGGTGGTGGTGATCAGTATCTCAGAGGTGTAGATACCACAGGTGGACTCTATAATTTTGCACGTAATGCCTTAAATGGCAGCGAATTCTGTGGAGCTTGCTTCTCTCCCGATGGTAATACGATGTTTGTCAACGTTCAAAGTCCTGGTATTACCCTCGCAATTTGGGGTCCTTGGAATAGCAACAGAGGCTGATAGAAACTCCTAATATTCCAGTATCAAACCTCTTGTAACCCAAGCTGAGAAAAGCGATCGCCTTTTTGTTAGTGTGAGATCAGGCGATCGCTATTAATTCCCTATTACTGGTGGTAACATCTCTAAAACCAGAATTTCTACATCAGGAAATTTTAAGGGTGCGATCGCCCCATCTTCTGCCAAAATTAATTTACTTTGGTAGCCCTCTGGACTCGGTTTGCGGAAAACGTACAATTGACGGCTAACTACATCTAACACCCAATAATCTTGAATGCCTGCTTGCGAGTAAGCTTTGGCTTTAATTTCACAATCTAGCTGGCGACTGCTATCTGCTACCTCAATAATTAGATACACTTCAGAAGGTGTAGGATGGTGATCTGCGTAGTCCAGTGGGTCTACTTTCACAACAGCAATATCTGGTTCTGGTTCAGATCGTTCATTTAACTTGACAGGATCTTGAACACATATCAAAGCTAGGTTACTTAATCTATTTTGCAGCAATCTATCTGTTCTTCCCACTGCCGACCGATGGGCTGTTCCTTTAGCAATCATCCAAATAATCTTTCCTTCTAAAAGTTCTACTCTTTCCTCTACACCAAAAATCCCAGCCTCAGCCATCCGGTGGTATTCTTCCACTGTCCAGAGGCGAAGTTGTAACGTCGTTTCTGTGTTTTGCATGAGTTTTTGCCTACGGAGAAAATTTGATATTTGATTATCTTCGACTTGACACATAAACACTAATATGTTTCTTAAATTTAAGATTTTTCCCCTGCATTAAAGATTTGGGAAACTTGCAGATTTAGCTGACTAAATTGAGGAGAGACAACTAAATCATCACCAGAAAAGTTACCAAACTCTGTGTAAGTATTACCAGTTAATTCTAAAACTAAAACAGTCTGCGCCTCTGGGTCAACAATCCAATATTCAGGAATACCGCAATCTTGATACTGCATCCGCTTGGCGATGAAATCTCTATGTCTTTGTAATTCCCCTGGACTGACTACTTCTATTACTAGTAGAGGAGGTAGCATCGTCAGACGAATGGTATTACGCTGTGCTAACTGCTGAATATGTTCTTCTCGAATAATAGTTAAGTCAGGGTAACGGTTTCTGGGTTCGCCTCTGACTTCCAATTCCAAGCCATGCCCCCGTACCCTTTTGTAGCCTAACAGTGAGGCAAATTGAATTAATAGGAATGTAGCAATCTGAACGTTAATTCCTGATTCTGGAGGCATTTCGATTAATTCGCCATTAAATAGCTCATAGAGTTTATCTGTACCATCATCATAGGATAAGTATTCTTCAAAACTTTGAAATTGATGTTTAACTTGTAGCATCAGATTTTCTCCATGAGCAGACACTATTCACGAGATACCTACTTCCTATTATGGTTGTTAATTATTCGATAATTTGAATTTCATCAAGTCTGTTAATCACCACATCTGCACCTTTAACGTTATCTGGTTTACCAACCCAAGTAATCCCAATACAACCTGCGGCTTTAGCATTACGAGCCATTTGCATATCACCAACAGAGTCACCCACCATTAATGTCTTGTCTGGTTGTACTCCTAACACTTGGCAAGCTTGTATAAACAGTGCTGGATCTGGTTTACTCAGTCCATCATCTACACCTATTTGTGCTTGGATATAATCACTTAATTGATATCGTGCTACAAAGTCTCTGACTTCTGCTGTTGTGGCTGCGGAAAGGATACCAAGTTTGATTCCTGTTGTTGAGAGGGAGCGCAAAACCTCTAGAGTTCCTGGAAATATAGGTGCAGGAGTTTGATTAACATATTTTTCCGCTTCATCTAAGGATTGACGAGCTATTTGCAAAGATTCAAACCAACCTCTCCCAGTTTCCGCGATATAGGCGGCGGCGGCGATTTCTGTTTCTCGCCGACTGGCTACTGCGATTAAGCCAGCATGATCTAGGGTATTGCTGTTAATCCCAAAAGCCATTAACAATGGTTCGCCAATACCAGGGATTTGAGCATCTATTAACCGGGCTGCTTTTTGTCCGAGCGATCGCAAATAGATTTCTGAGTCTTCTAATGTACCATTTTTGTCAAAAAGAATGGCTTGAACATTGTCAAACTTGATTTTTTTACATTGAATAGTTAGCAAAATATTTCTCTACCCCAAAAATTGTTACTACACAGTTAACATCTCAACCCAACCTTGTATATTGAAAGAAGTAGTATTGCATCCCTACTTAACTATCAATAAAAAAAGAGGGATTTCCCCTCTTCCATAAATGCGATGATCTTTGTTAATTAAAGTATTTTATTACTCTTCAATAGCGGCTGGTATTTCTTCTACTGCTTCGGTTTCAGCTACTGCTTCGGTTTCAGCTACTGCTTCGGTTTCAGTTACTACTTCAGTTTCAGCTACTGCTTCAGTTTCAGCTACTGCTTCAGTTTCAGCTACTGCTTCAGTTTCAGCTACTGCTTCAGTTTCAGCTACATCTTCTGTTGCTGGTGGAATTTCTTCCTCAATTTCACCCGCACTTTCTACAACTTCTGCTGGTGTAGCAATACCTTGTTGTTTAGCAAGCATCTGTTCTCTATACTTAGCTGCCATTTCTTCTGCTTTGTCATAAACCAAATCACGGTTTTTAATCATGTCACCGGGTTCTGGTTCTAACTGTTTGGTAGATAGAGATATTCTGCCTCGTTCTGCATCCAAGTCAATGATCATCACTTTCACTTCATCATTAACATTGAATACGCTGTGGGGTGTATCAATATGCTCGTGAGAAATTTCTGAGATGTGCAACAAACCACTGACACCGCCAATATCAATAAATGCACCGTAAGGCTTGATGCCACGCACTGTACCAATTACTACTTCGCCCACTTCTAGGCGGTTCATCTTCCGTTCAACTAACGCCCGACGATGAGATAGGACTAGGCGGTTACGTTCTTCGTCTACTTCGAGGAATTTTAATGGTAGTTCTTCGCCTACCAAGTCTTCTTTAGGTTTGCGGGTACTGATGTGAGATCCGGGGATAAAGCCACGTAAACCCTCAATTCTCACCAATGCTCCCCCACGATTGGTCGCAAACACGCCGGAACGCACAGTAGCATCTTCTGCTTGTAGCTGTCTCACACGCTCCCAAGCACGCATATATTCAATCCGTCGGATGGAAAGAGTTAGCTGTCCATCTTCATTTTCATCGGTGAGGATGAAAAATTCCCTGGTTTCGTTGGATTGTAATACTTCTTCCGGGGCATCGACCCGGTTTATAGACATTTCTTGTATAGGTATATATGCTGCTGTTTTAGCACCAATGTCAATCAGAGCGCCACGCGGTTCTATACTAAAAACTGTACCTGGTACGACATCTCCGGGGCTAAAATGATAATCGTACTTATCAAGGAGGGCTGCAAAATCTTCGTGAGTAAATCCAATTTCTGTAGCGGTTAAGTTCTGATTGACCATGCTGATTTGTTCCTGGTTCTAGTCTCCGTAAAAGGTTATGCCATAATAGCGATAATCCATGCAACTGCCTTAACGGCAATGTACAACTATATCTTTCAATCCTAGCGTAGAAAAGCTAGTGTTAACACATATCAACTCCCAGATAGAAAATTATATCATATCTACCTGTGAAATTTTTATTAACAAATTTTTGCTTTTAAGGGTGATGCCCCTTTAGCTACAGGAAAATCTTTAGTTACGTATTTAAAATACTTGATAATCCAGTATTAACTAGATAATTTTTCCTGCATTTACAACAATACTACCTTTTTTAATCTTTTCGCTACATTGGTCAAAAAGTAAAACCAAAAAAATATCCGTTGTTCCTACCAGGAACAACGGATAAAAGTTTTATATAAATTTACAGATTTGGTATTAACTACCTACTTATCTTCTTTTTTCTCAATGCGGGGGGGTTCGCGGAATGCGATCGCAAAGAAAAGAACACCAATTGCCAGGGTCAAAATTAAAATGTACGCAACGCTTTCCATGTCAAAAGCTCCTTAAAGTGTTGAGTGCTGAGTGTTGAGTGCTGAGTTCAAGACTTCGCTCGGAACTCGTTACTCATAACTCAGCACTGAATTTAGAGTTTTGAGTGCTGAGTGCTGAGTCCAAGACTTAACTCGGAACTCATTACTCATAACTCAGCACTGAATTTAGAGGGCTTCTTTACGGCGGGTTGACTTGTCACCCACTTTCTGGAATAGACCCCATTCGACTTGCTCTTCTAGATCCGCTTCTACACCAGCAAATACGTCTCGGTAGATTGTCCGAGAACCATGCCAGAGATGACCGAAGAAGAATAACAAAGCAAATACAGCGTGTCCAAAGGTAAACCAACCTCTGGGAGATGTACGGAATACACCGTCAGAGTTTAAGGTTTCGCGGTCAAATTCAAAGATTTCGCCGCCTTGAGCCTTACGAGCATATTTCTTCACATCGGCTGGATCTGTAAAGGTTTTGCCATTGAGATCGCCACCGTAGAAGCTAACAGTTACACCTGTTTGCTCAAAGCTATATTTAGATTCTGCCCGACGGAATGGAATGTCAGCGCGGACAATACCATCAGCATCGGTCAAGATGACAGGGAAGGTTTCAAAGAAGTTGGGCAGACGACGGACATTTAATTCGCGTCCTTCCGCATCTGTGAATACTGCGTGACCTTGCCAAGATTGGGCAATACCATCACCTTTCACCATTGGCCCTGTACGGAATAGACCACCTTTAGCTGGGCTATTACCTACATAATCGTAGAAAGCCAGTTTCTCAGGGATTTGTGACCAAGCTTCTGAGAGGCTTGCACCTTCAGCTAGACTGCTTTGTACACGACGGTCAATTTCTTCATGAAAGTAACCTTGATCCCATTGATAACGGGTTGGGCCAAATAGTTCGATTGGGGTAGTGGCGTTACCGTACCACATAGTACCAGCAACGACAAAAGCCGCGAAGAATACTGCTGCGATACTGCTGGAAAGTACGGTTTCAATGTTACCCATCCGCAGGGCTTTGTAGAGCCTTTCGGGTGGTCTAACAGTGAGGTGGAATAACCCAGCAATAATACCAACTACGCCGGCTGCGATGTGGTGAGCCACTACACCACCGGGGTTAAAGGGGTTGAACCCGGCTGGCCCCCATTCTGGTGCTACGGGCTGGACGCTACCAGTGATCCCATAGGCATCAGAAATCCACATACCAGGCCCAAATAGACCTGTTAAGTGGAAAGCACCAAAACCGAAACAGAGTAAACCAGATAAGAACAGGTGAATGCCAAACATTTTTGGCAAGTCAAGGGCAGGTTCTCCAGTGCGGGGATCTCTGAAAAGCTCCAAATCCCAGAAAACCCAGTGCCATACAGCAGCTAAGAACAATAGACCAGAAAGGACAATATGTGCTGCGGCAACGCCTTCAAATGACCAGAAACCAGGGTCAACTGCTGAAGCACCAGTGACACTCCAACCGCCCCAAGATTCGGTAACGCCTAGACGTGACATGAAGGGTAGCACGAACATCCCTTGCCGCCACATCGGGTTGAGAACAGGATCGCTGGGGTCATAAGTAGCTAGTTCATACAATGCCATTGAACCAGCCCAGCCTGCCACCAAAGCTGTGTGCATCAAGTGTACAGAAATTAGCCGTCCTGGATCATTCAGAACGACTGTATGTACTCGGTACCAGGGTAGTCCCATCGACTACGCTCCTCCTCGATGAGTTGTGTTTACAAAACAATTTTCTTACTTAAGGTTCTAAGGTTAGAAGCCTAACCTCGGACTTCTCTGAATTTTTTTATTGCCAGAGCTTGAACACTGCCATATCTCAAGCATTTTAAGCCAGAGAGTGACTTTTTTAGCAACGCTGACACACTTCGGATTAATTATTCCGCAGGGTAGCGATCGCTAAGTAAAAATGAGAATGTTTTAAAAAGTGTAACTATTGATGGAACTGTTTGCAAGCGTGTAAATAGATGCGTTCGTCTGGTCTGCAAGATTCATCTTGCCAGGAATCAGCGTTAAAACATATCTGGCAGATATTTACAAATATTTACATTTGGGGATTGGGACTAGGCATTTTAGATTTTAGATTTTAGATTTTGGATTTTGGATTTAATAATCTAAAATCCACTCATTGCAAATCCACTCATTGAAAAGCTGGGGACTGGGGATTAGGGATTGGGGACTGGTGTCTCCCTAATCCCTCACCTAAACTACTGACTGAATATTTTGCAATTGACACCTGGCTTCAGCAGTACCTAGGCGGTCAATTACTTGTTCAGCCGTCATTAACCGCTTTAGCACTACTTGACCGATAGTTTGACTAACAAATTCCGATGCGTTTGGCTTTACTTCTACGGTTATAACAACCTCTTCAATGCGATGAAGCCACATTAATTCGTGATTTTCTACCAAACAAATATTCAATCGTTGAATATCTGGTGGTCTTCGCCATGCTGTTATTTGCCATATTCCATCAGATGCCCAAACTCTGCCGACAGTCCATCCCTCAGAAAGAAAGAAATATTTCACGATTTTAATCTCACTATTTCGACTTGATAATTTACTGTTTATCCACTGCCAATCATCTTGTTTGATGATGTATAAACATGAAATTTGCTGGTCAAGCCATCATTATTTATCCCTTGATAAAAAGAATTGCACAAGAAAAATTTGAGATATTTATCAGATTTATTCTTGGGGTAGATTTGATAAAAATTTGTCAGTGATGGCTGTATCAATATAACTACAATAGTAAAGCAGAAATGTTTGCTATTGTAGTTACTACAGCACCTTAACAAACCTAATTAACTTTTCAATCTGAATTAATGACAATTTTAATTAATATTTAATTTTTTTACGTATAATGATTCACGCATTCGTGAGGTAAAAGAAGAAAAAATTAACCGCAGATAAAACAGCCCTCATTCATAACCCCCGTTTCTCAGCTATCGTGAATGGTTTAGGATTGCTATATTAGACAACTGGTACTTAGCGGCACTTTAATTCTTGTGCTGTTCCAGATAAAAAGTTGGTGACTATTGCCACACATATAGTATGATTACTGGCTAATTTTACAAATCAAAGATGCTATGACTGAGTTTTCAATATTAGGGCGAAGATGGGGACGGGTAACAAAATTTCTATCTTTATTTTGTTTATGTTTACTATTAGCGATCGCTTGTACACCTCGACAACAGGCAACCACTACGTCTACTAGTGTTGGCAATACAACAACTGGGGATGGTCGGATTACTATAGGTACAACATCCAAGCCAAGAACCTTAGATCCAGCCGATGCCTATGAGTTAGCATCCTTGGGTTTAGTATTTAATATGAGCGATCGCCTCTATACTTACGAACCAGGGAGTACGGAAATTAAGCCGCAACTGGCGACAGGTTTACCAACAGTCAGTCCAGATGGTCTAACCTATACCATCCCTCTACGCCAAGGTGTGGTGTTTCACGATGGCACACCCTTTAACGCCAAAGCGATGGAGTTTAGTATCAAGCGATTTATTGAAAATAAGGGTAAACCTTCTTTCTTACTAGCAGATACAGTAGACTCTGTAACCGCCACAGGGGACTATGAATTAACAGTGAAGCTAAAAAAGCCTTTTGCAGCCTTTCCTTCTCTGCTGGCATTTTCTGGGGTATGTGCTGTTTCGCCAAGTGCTTATGAAATTGGTGCAGGGAAATTTAAACCAGATATTTTTGTTGGAACTGGCCCTTATAAAATAGCCCAGTATGGGACAGATTCACTGCGACTTGATGTATTTGACAAGTATTGGGGAGAAAAACCAGCCAACCAAGGGATTAACGTTCAAATCCAGACCAGTCCAGTTAATTTGTTTAATGCTTTCCGTACAGGTGCTGTAGATGTAGCTTACTTGTCATTACAACCAGATCAAATTCGCAGCTTAGAGGCTGGTGCTAAAAAAGGAGATTGGCAAGCGATTACGGCTCAGGGTAGTGTAGTGAGTTATCTGGTGTTGAATCGCAATCAAGAACCACTAGATAAACCAGAAGTTAGGCAGGCGATCGCTGCTATAATTGACCGTCCATTATTAAATGAACGGGTTTTATATAGTCAAGCCGATCCGCTTTACAGTATGATTCCTACTACATTCAATGTTTCTCAGCCATTGTTTAAAGATAAATATGGCGATGGTAACTTTGAAAAAGCCAAACAGTTGTTAACTGCGGCTGGTTATTCAAAAGAAAATCCTGTCAAAATTCCAGTTTGGTATCCTTCTAGTTCCCCAACCCGGAGTTTAGCTGCACAAACACTAAAATCTCTAGCCGATACCAAAATGGATGGCATAGTACAACTAGAAGTCAACACAGTAGAAGGGGCAACCTTTTTTAAAGACATTTCTAAAGGTTTATATCCCGCCGCTTTACTAGATTGGTATCCAGACTTTCTAGATCCAGATAACTATGTACAACCATTTTTAGCCTGTCAAAAAGGTTCAGAGGCTAAAGGCTGTGAAGATGGTGGTAGCCAAACTCAGGGTTCGTTTTACTATAGCGAAGCTCTGAATAAATTGATTGATGAGCAACGTAAAGAACAAAATCCAGAAGCACGGGAGAAAATTTTTGCCCAAATCCAAAACCAAGTAGTTAATGATGTGCCTTACATTCCTTTATGGCAAAACAAAGATTATGTATTTGCTCAAAAAGGTGTAAGTAATGTCCAACTTGACCCTACCCAGAATTTGATTTATAGAACCATCAAGAAATAGTTATTAGGTAATTTGTAATTCGTAATTCGTAATTCGTAATTCGTAATTATGAATTACCTATTTTCTAAAATTGATTTCTTAAATTTTGAATTTTGTTAGCACAGCGTTAGCGAGTCTGCGTTCGCGCAGCGTCTCGTAGAGAGCGTCATTTTGAATTTTGAATTTATAAATATGTCTCGATCAAAAGCTCTACAATATTACATTGTTTCTCGGTTGCTCTTAGCACCATTGCAGCTATTAACTATCATTACCATCGTATTTTTATTACTACGAGCTACACCAGGAGATCCAGCAGATGCGATTCTGGGTGGACGTGCGCCGGAAGCTGCTAAAGAAGAATTAAGAAGACAATTAGGTTTAGATTTACCTTTGTGGCTACAGTATCTTAATTACTTAGGTCATTTGCTCCAGTTTGATTTAGGCACGTCTTTGACAAGCAGGGGACAGCAGGTTTGGAATATTATCGGACAACATTTTCCGGCAACTGTAGAGTTAGCAATATCTAGTATGACGGTGGCTCTGATTGTGGGTATCCTGGTTGGTACACTGTCCGCGTCTCGTCCCGGAACAGGTTTTGATATTGGGGGGCGGTTATTTGGGATTATCACCTATGCCCTACCTATGTTTTGGGCAGGTATGCTGTTACAGTTGATTTTCTCAGTGCAATTGGGCTGGTTTCCCAATTCCAACCGCTTTCCGCCCAATCTTCCAGCACCATCGCCAATTACTGGTTTATATACCATTGATAGCTTACTAGCTGGTAATTTTAGCCAATTTTTCGCGGCTTTACACCATTTAGCACTTCCCAGTCTCACGTTAGGAATTTTGCTGAGTGGCATTTTTGAGAGAATTGTCCGCGTCAACTTAAAACAAACTCTCCGTGCTGACTATGTAGAAGCTGCTAGGGCTAGAGGTATTTCTGAAAACAAAATTTTAGTCTCCCATGCTTTGAAAAATGCTCTGATTCCCGTAATTACTGTTTTGGGTTTAACCTTTGCTTCCTTGCTGGGGGGAGCAATTTTAACTGAGGTGACATTTTCTTGGCCGGGGTTGGCAAATAGGCTATATCAAGCCATTTCCGATCGCGATTATCCCACAGTACAGGGCGTACTAGTATTTTTTGGTGCGATCGTCGTGAGTGCAAGCATTTTGATTGATATTCTCAACGCTTATGTTGATCCACGGATTCGTTATTAAGCATAATTAGACATCGCCGAAAAAGTAGAGACGTAGCATTGCTACGTCTCTACTATGTTGTGTTGGAAATTTCCAGAAAATATCGCACTTAGCACCAAATATGAATTCTCAATGGGAATATTTGTTAAAAAACCTCGGTGAATGGCAAGGATCATTCACTCGCTTATCACCCCAAGGGGAACTTTTAGAAGATATCAAAAGTGTAGTTTCCTTAGAAGGTCTCAACAATAACCAAACTATTCATCAGGTTGTTCGTCGTCAAGGACAAGCAGATTTAGTTTTAGACTACAGTTCTTTATCCCAAAGTACGCTATTTTTCCCTAATGGAGCATTTTCCCAAGGTACACTTCAGCTTGCACCCTTTGGTGAGTTTGGTGCAGAACTAGGATTAATCCATGAAAATCGTCGCTTACGTCTAGTTCAGTTATTCGATAAAGATAGTCAACTAGATAGACTAATTCTCATTCGTGAACATTTAGCTGGTAGTGAACCAGTAGAAAATCCACCTTTACAAATAGATGACTTATTGGGAGAGTGGCAAGGTGAAGCTACGACAATATATCCTGATTGGAGTCCCCTTAAGACTGTCTCGACAAATCTCAAACTACAACTTGACGATAATGGGCGATTAATTCAGAGTTTGAGTTTTGGCGAGCATCCCACAATTACCTCTACAGCCACTATTAAGGGTTCTATCATCCTCTTTGACGAAAATCCACAAAAACAGATCCAAGTTTTGCTATTACCTAATGGTGCTTCTGCAACTTCTCCCCTCAAAATGCAGGTACGCCAAGGGTTAATTTTAGAAGTCGGTTGGTTAATTCAAGCCAATTTACGCCAACGCATGGTTAGGTGCTATAACAATCAGGGCGAATGGGTAAGCTTAAGTTTAGTTACGGAACAGCGCGTAAAAACTAAATAGCCATCCTCAATTATTTGGGGAAAGTCAATAAACCCACTTTTTTAAATAAAGCAGGGTTATGAATCAAATCAGATGGCTCTAGTTTTTATTTTCTAATAATCCGAAAAGTGAAACCCTGATTTTGTATCTAAAGCATACAAGCTTTTAGGAATTACTCATATGAACGCAAAAGCTATTTCAGCTATCTTAGCTACAGCTACAGGAACAGCTTCAATATTAACTGCTATTCTGGGAATGCCTAGCTCTGCTCTAGCTAATACAAGAGTATTTAGCTGTAGTGCTAAAAATGTATATGTTGAAGTTTCTCGCCTCAATAATGGCGGTTTACGTTATGCAGCATACAATATTCCTACTACCCTCAATCGTCCTAATCTTTTACTCAATGGTGGAACAGTTAGACGTAATCAAAATGGAGAGGTAGTTTACAGATTTAGAAATGCCAATTTTCTTTATGCTGCTGTTCAAGATCAAGGTTATGGCAAAGTTTTAGTCTACAAAAATAACCGATTGATTGGCACAAACTATTGCGGCGATGTCTAATATCAGCTAAAACTTAAAAAATATATAATTTTAAAAACCCAGACTTCATGCACCTGGGTTTTTGATTTTGAGTTATTTTCTTGGCATAAGGACTTTAGTCTCTAAGATGAACTTGCTTATTCATAAATTTAAACTGGAAAAATAACTAGAGCTTGCTGAAATAACTAACCAGTAAAAAATTCAACTCACCACTCACTACTCAGCGCGCTGCTCAATGCCCCACGAAGGCTAACAGCACTCATTACTCACTAGAATATTTTCTTGCTTAAAAAATTTTAATATAAATTCTCATCAAATAGTTTTAATCTAACTTTTTAATGGCATTTTTTAGCCGTTTGTAATTCACAACTCCGGCAGTTGACCCTTTAAAGTTGAGAAATTTAATATGAGCAGCAATTTAGCAACCAAACTGCGTGTTGGTACAAAAAAAGCCCACACAATGGCAGAAAATGTGGGTTTTGTCAAATGCTTTTTAAAAGGAGTGGTAGAAAAAAGCTCTTACCGGAAGTTAGTGGCTAACTTTTACTACATCTACTCGGCGATGGAAGAGGAGATGGAAAAGCACAGCCAGCATCCAATTGTTTCTAAAATTAACTTTCCCCAACTGAACCGTAAGCATACGTTAGAAGAAGACTTGAGTTATTACTATGGTGCTAACTGGCGGGAACAAATCCAGTTATCTTCAGCCGGGGAAGCTTATGTAAAACGTATTCGGGAAATCTCAGCCACCGAACCAGAATTATTAATTGCCCATTCTTATACTCGTTACTTGGGTGACTTATCTGGGGGACAAATTCTCAAGAACATTGCTGTCACAGCAATGAACCTTGGTGATGGACAAGGCACAGCCTTCTATGAATTTGCAGATATTAGCGACGAGAAGGCATTTAAAACTAAATATCGTCAAACTTTGGATGAACTACCTCTTGATGATGCAGCAGGCGATGGCGTTTCGCCCAGCGTAGCTGATCGCATTGTTAATGAAGCAAATGCCGCCTTTGGTATGAACATGAAGATGTTCCAAGAATTAGAAGGTAACTTAATCAAAGCAATTGGTGTGATGTTGTTCAACACCTTGACACGCCGACGCACACGCGGCAACACTGAACTCGCAACTGCTGAGTAAAACCAATTCAAAATTCAAAATTCAAAATTAACAACGGCTGAATTTTGGAGAGTTGGTAAAAGTAAACTTTTGTAAAGTAAGTTTAAGTAAAATTTAGGGGCAGCTTCCCTAGGTTCATCTGCTTTCAGCAGGCGATCGTGGGGAAGTTGCCCCTAATGTTTTGGGACAGGTGACAGGTTATAGGTGACAGGTGACAGAGTAATAAACACCCTGTCACCTGTTCCCTGTTCCCTAGAACATACCCATGCCGCCCATGCCGCCCATACCGCCCATGCCACCCATGCCGCCCATGCCGCCCATGCCGCCCATGCCGGCATCAGGAGGCATAGCAGCTTTTTTCTCTGGTTTTTCCGCAATGATTGCTTCGGTGGTTAAAACCATCCCAGCAATAGAAGCGGCGTTTTGTAAAGCTGAACGTACTACTTTCGCAGGGTCGATAATACCAGCTGCAATTAAGTCTTCAAATTCCCCAGTTGCAGCGTTGTAACCCATGTTGAATGCGCTGTCTCTGACCTTAGAAACGATTACAGCACCTTCTGCACCAGCATTGTCAGCAATTTGACATAAGGGTGCTTCTAAGGCGCGTTTGATAATATCAGCCCCAATTTTTTCTTCTCCCACAAGGCTGTTCTTAATTTCGTCAACCTTTGTAGATAAGTGAATCAAGGTTGTACCACCGCCGGGAACAATACCTTCTTCTACAGCCGCTTTTGTAGCGTTGAGTGCGTCCTCAATTCGCAGCTTGCGGTCTCTGAGTTCGGTTTCCGTAGCTGCACCCACTTTAATCACTGCCACGCCGCCAGCTAGCTTGGCGATGCGTTCTTGGAGTTTTTCTTGATCGTATTCAGAATCAGTTTCTTCTAACTGCTTGCGAATTTGAGTAATCCGTTTTTGTATTTCTGGCTTGGCAGAACTACCAGCAACAATGGTGGTGTTTTCTTTGTCAATGGTGATTTTGCGGGCAGTTCCCAGCATTTCCAAAGTAGCGGTATCTAAGTTGAGACCGATTTCTTCAGAAATCATCTGTCCATCAGTGAGAATAGCAATGTCTTGCAACATGGCTTTGCGACGTTCACCAAATCCAGGTGCTTTAATTGCAGCTACAGCCAATACACCCCGCGCTTTGTTAACTACCAAAGTTGCTAAAGCATCTCCCTCTATATCTTCAGCAATGATCAGCAAGGGTTGACCCAAGCGGGCAACTTTTTCCAACACAGGGACTAATTCTTGGATGCTGCTGATTTTCTTGTCGGTGATCAGAATACGAACATTTTCGTACTCTACTATCATCCGTTCGTTATTGGTGACGAAGTAGGGGGAAATGTAACCTCTATCAATCTGCATCCCTTCCACTACTTCTAGTTCAGTGGTGAGAGATTTAGATTCTTCAACAGTGATTACACCGTCTTTGGTGACTATTGCCATTGCTTCGGCGATCATTTTGCCGACTTCTTCGTCATTGCCAGACGAGACAGTAGCCACTTGAGCGATCGCACTACCTTCTACTGGCTTGGCTACTCTGGCAATTTCTGCTACGAGTGCTTCAGTAGTTTTGTCGATACCCCGCTTCAAGCTGACCGGGTTGCTACCGGCTGCAACATTCTTCAAACCTTCCTTTATCAAGGCTTGCACCAAAACTGTAGCAGTGGTTGTCCCATCCCCAGCTACATCCTTGGTTTTAGAAGCTACCTCTTGAATTAGCCTAGCTCCAGTATTTTCTAAAGGATCTTCTAACTCAATTTCCTTGGCAACAGTGATACCATCATTAACAATTTGGGGTGTACCAAATTTTTTTTCTAAAAGCACGTTGCGACCTTTTGGCCCCAAAGTGATTTTTACAGCATCGGCCAGGGCATTAACACCCCGTTCCAAAGCCCGACGTGAATCTTCATTAAACGAAATAATCTTTGCCATGTTCCCTTTCTCTAGCGTTTCCATTAGACAATTTAGCACTCACTGGTTCAGAGTGCTAAGTACCCAACCGTCTGAGATCACATCTGAAAATCAAAAAAATTGATTAATATACACTTGATGCTCATGTAGGATACTGGCAGTGATGGTTAAATCGGGAGATGAATCTGAACTTCGAGAACTCCCTTAGGTCTATTGGCATTGCTAACCCTAGCGGCACCGGCTGGTTGGCAGTAGTGTTTACGTTTATATTGGCCTGGTTGGTAACTTGGCGTTTAATTCCCACAGTACGTAAATTTGCTTTGCGGGTGGGTTGGGCTGACCAACCAAATGCGCGAAGACTCAACCGAGAACCATTGCCAAATGCAGGAGGTTTAGCTATTTATGCGGGAGTAATTGCCGCATTGGTATTAGCTATCCTTTTACGACCCATTGAACTGCAAAATGTATTAGCTCAGGTATTGACTATTTTACTGGGAGGTTCAATTCTAGTCTTGGTCGGCTTTATTGACGATCAGTTCGGATTACCCCCCTCTGTGCGCTTGTGGGCGCAAATTATCACGGCATTATTACTTTTTGCCAATGGTATTAGCGTTGATGTTCCTCTAGGTACGCCAATTGACTCCATTTTTTCAATGTTGTTGACAGTGCTGTGGATTGTCGGTATTACCAACGCTGTCAACTTGATGGATGGTATGGATGGTTTGGCTGGAGGAATCAGTTTTATTACTGCCATGAGTTTACTAGGGGTTTCTGCTCAGTTTCCCAACCGCGCAGCAGCTACCTTAGTCTTAGCAGCCTTGGGTGGTGCAGCTTTGGGATTTTTGCGCCATAACTTCCATCCTTCAAGGATCATCATGGGTGATGCTGGGGCATACTTTTTTGGTTATGTGTTGGCGGCAACAAGTATTTTAGGTAACCTACAACGTAATACCATATATGCCCTTGGCCCCTCAATTTTATTCTTGTTGTTGCCAGTGCTAGATACAACGCAAGTATTTATCCGCCGGTTATTAGCAGGCAAAAATCCCCTCAGTACCCCCGGTAAAGACCACCTACATCACCGTTTACTCGCTTGGGGATTCTCCCAACGTCGAGCTGCATTTACTCTGTGGTTAATCACTTTATTGTGCAACTTGCTAGCAATGAGAATCCAAGGTATGAGCTTGGCTGTAATGATGACCACTAGCAGCAGCATCATCCTCCTGCTCGGCTTTACAGTTTGGCAAAGGCTACGCCAGCAGCCTTGAGAGTGTTGATTAGGGACTGGGAATTTTAGATTTTAGATTTTAGATTTTGGATTTTGGATTGAATAATCTAAAATCCACTCATTGTAAATCCACTCATTGAAGGGCTGGGGACTGGGGACTGGGTAGAATTTACGACCCGCTAACAATACTCACTCAGCACGGGCTAAACGCCCCGCTACCGCTAACAGCACTCACCACTCACTCACCCTCTCTAAGCCATCACCATCCCACCGTCAACGTTAAACACCTGTCCTGTAATGTAAGCTGCTGCGGGATCAGATGCGAGGAAGCGTACCATCCCGGCAATTTCTTCTGGTTGACCGTAGCGACCTAGGGGGATGTATTTAAGAATTTCATCGGCTTTGAGGTCGTTTGTCATGTCGGTAGCAATGAAACCGGGCGCAACGGCGTTAACGGTAATCCCACGAGAAGAGAGTTCTTTCGCAACGGTTTTAGTAAAGCCAATCACACCTGCTTTAGCCGCACTGTAGTTAGCCTGACCTGGATTACCCATTTGTCCAGCCACGGAGGTAATACTAATAATTCTCCCAGAACGCTGCTTGAGCATGATTTTACTAACGGCACGGGTACATAAAAATACACCAGTCAAATTTAGGTCAATTACAGCTTGCCAATCTTCTGGCTTCATCCGCAAAAGTAGGGTATCGCGGGTAATTCCAGCATTATTGACTAAGATATCAATGCGCTTAAACTTGTCCATGACAGCATTGATGAGGGCATCTACCTGATCAGCTTGGGAAACATCAGCTTGCAGCGCGATCGCTTCA
Source organism: Anabaena sp. UHCC 0399 (assembly GCF_034931465.1). NCBI lineage: Bacteria > Bacillati > Cyanobacteriota > Cyanophyceae > Nostocales > Nostocaceae > Anabaena > Anabaena sp. UHCC 0399. Next base: position 57,233 of record NZ_JAYGGZ010000005.1, read on the forward strand.
CCTCCAGCACCTGTAATTTCTGATACTACTTTGTCGGCAGCATCACTAGAACTAGCATAGTTAACTATTACAGTTGCTCCATAGGTGGCTAATTCTAGTGCGATCGCTCGGCCAATTCCTCTTGAAGCCCCCGTAACAACTGCTACTTGCCCTTTTAAATTTTCACTTAAAACAGCCATGAACTATTCCTCAAAATTTTTAATTACTGCGCTAATTATTTTATGGTGATTTGTACCTAGAACTGATCAGGAATTCAAAATTCAAAAAAGCATTTGATAGCCAAAATCTCTTTCCTAGTCACCAGTTCTCGGTCTCCAATCTATTTCGCAACAATAAAAACAAAATAATGTTACACCGTTTCTAGAAAGCAGACATTAAGATTGAATTCAATCAATAAGAAATTGGTGTGTGTCACATGACTACTAAAAAACAATTCAACAGCTTTGACGAGATGCTGTCTGATTCTGATGTACCTGTTTTAGTAGATTTTTATGCTGAATGGTGTGGCCCTTGTCAAATGATGGGGCCGATTTTAGAGCAAGTAAATACTCAACTAAAAGACCGTTTGCGCATTGTCAAAATTGACACTGAAAAGTACACAGAACTGGCCACCCAGTATGAAATTTATGCTCTACCAACACTAGTATTGTTTAAGCAAGGTCAACCAGTTGATCGCATTGAGGGTGTATTGCAAACCCCGCAGTTAGTCCAACGTCTGCAAGGTTTACTTTAACTAATGTTAAGTTTAGAGGCGTGAATTTTCACGTCTCTAAATATTATTTTTGATGAATTGCACACCAACTAAAGATTTTTTGATCACGTTACTAAATAAAGTTAAGAACGGCGCACATTTAAACAACACCACTCTTTGCGTTTCCACATAGTAGCGACGACCCAACCATGTTTTTCTAAAGCTTCAGCAACAGAGTTTGATTGTTCTATTAAAATTCCACTGAAAATAGCCCAGGTGCTAGATTTACATATTTCGGTGATTTCTGGTACTAGTTGAATAATCACATCAGCCAAAATATTGCAGACGATACCATCTACTGGCCGTTCAATTAGTTTTTTTAAAATGTCTACGCTACCTTCTGCTGGTACTATGCGTTCCGGGCTAACTTCATTGAGTGCGCGATTGCTAAAAGTTGATTGCACTGCTAAGGGGTCTGTATCCACCGCATAGGCTTTCTCTGCTCCTAATAGCACTGCCCCGATTGAAAGGATACCAGAACCACAACCAATATCCGCAACTATTACAGGCTCTCGTTTACCACCTGTTCCCATAAAAGACTGGGGAACTTCACTTAAACGCATCTCTAGAGATTCCAAACACAGTTGAGTGGTGGCGTGATTACCTGTCCCAAAAGCTACACCAGGATCAAGACGAATAACTAACCTGTCTGAGTTTTCTGGTAATGGTAGCCATGCGGGGTTGATGAGAAAGCGATCGCCTATTTCTTGAGGATGCCAGTATTGTTTCCAACTAGTTGCCCAGTCTTCTTCATCAATTAGCTGCCAATTCAAGGTGGGACTAGATAATCCTACACACAGGGCATCTTGGCGCAGCCAAAGCCCCAATGCAGCTAAATCTAGTAACTCTGCTTGAAAGATTGGTAAGTAACCCTTGACTAAACAGTCAGTCCCCTTACTTTCACTAGCCGAACCCCGACAACCAAAATCTTCTAATCGCCAAAAAACAGAGTCTTCTAACGCTGGTTCACATAAAATCTGTAGTTCCCACCAAGTGTTTGCCATTTTTCAGTGCTGAGTGCTGAGTGCTGAGTGCTGAGTGCTGAGTGCTGAGTTATGAGTGCTGAGTGCTGTTAGCGGTAGCGCGGCGTTTAGCCGGTGCTGAGTTATGAGTTATGAGTTATGAGTGCTTAGTTATGAGTGCTTAGTTATGAGTGCTTAGTTATTTTGTTGATTGCTAACTTTTCACTCCTAACTTTTTTTTTCACTGATTACAGACGAAATTAATCACATCTGTACTCAAAACTCCTTACTCAGCACTCCCTACTCAGCACTCAGCACTTTATAAAGTTACTGTATACGCATCCCGGATACCGGGTACTTTGGTAATCTCAGTTAAAATCCCGTCTGGTAAGGGATCATCAATGCTGAGAGCCATGACTGCATCACCACGGACGATTTTGCGACCTACCTGCATACTGGCAATATTGACATTAAAGCTTCCTAATAGAGAACCTAGTTTGCCAATAATTCCTGGCATATCACGGTGTAAGGTAAACACCATATATTTACTAGGTGGGACGTTAATGGGGAAACCGTCAACATCAGTCAGGTGAATTTCCTTCTCACCCAACAATGCACCAGTTACAGAATGAGTACCTAAAGTACCTGTGGCTTCCAAACGTAATGAGCCGGCGTAATCACGGGCGGAAGCGTCGCGGGTTTCGATGACGCGAATTCCTCGTTCTTTGGCTTCGATGTTGGCGTTGACGTAATTTACCCGTTCTCTGAGGGCTTGATAAAGTAAGCCTTTGAGGGCTGCAATTACTAGAGGTTGACTCTTGTTAGTTGCAAGTTCCCCTTGGAGGCGGACGGTGAGCAACTCTACTCTTCCCCCGGCTAACTGTCCTACCAATTTCCCCAAGGTTTCTGCAAGCTGCATATAGGGTTTGAGTTCTTCCAAGACATCAGGGCCGAGTCCGGGAATGTTAACGGCGGAACGCGCGGGTAGTCCTAGAAGTACGTCGCGGATTTGTTCAGCTACGTCTATGGCTACATTCACTTGAGCTTCTGCTGTGGATGCGCCTAAGTGGGGAGTAAGGATGATCTCTTTGCCAAGCGATCGCAATTCTGATTCACCCAATGGTTCAGACTCGAACACATCCAAAGCTGCACCCGAAATTGTCCCAGCTTTAATGGCTGCGGCTAAGGCAGCTTCATCAATGATCCCACCACGAGCGCAGTTGATAATCCGGGCTGTGGGTTTCATTTTTGCCAGGGTTTCGGCATTAATGAGGTGGGTTGTTTCTGGGGTTTTGGGAATGTGCAGGGTGATGTAGTCTGCTTGCTGGATCAACAAATCTAAATCCACCAACTGACAGCCAATTTGTTCTGCTCGTTCTGTAGAAATGAAAGGATCGTAAGCTAGTAGTTTCATTCCCATAGCTTTGGCAACAGCAGCCACATGAGAGCCAATTTTACCTAAGCCAACGATACCAATAGTTTTCTTATATACTTCTGATCCCACAAAAGTTTTACGATCCCACACGCCGCTTTTTACAGAAGCATTAGCATCAGGGATGTGACGAGATAAAGACAACATCATCGCTAGGGCGTGTTCCGCCGCAGCAATGGTATTACCTTCGGGGGAATTAACTACAACAATGCCTCTGCGGGTAGCAGCAGGCACATCTACATTATCTACACCAACACCGGCACGACCGATGATTTTCAGCTGAGTACCTGCTTCGATAATTTCTTGAGTTACCCGCGTTCCCGAACGAATCATTAACGCGTCGTATTCACCAATAATTTCTATTAGTTCTGCTGGTTTGAGGCCTGTATTAACATCAACAGTAGCAACTTGCGAGAGAATGTCAATACCAGCCTGGTCAATAGGATCGGAGACGAGAACCTTAGACATGATTAAATCATTAGATATGAGTTAGGAGTTTTGCTGCACAAGACTTTTTAGTTTAGTCTTTATTCGTGGCAGTTCAGCAAAAAATATTTGTTTTAATATCAACTCATGCTGCACTTACACCTCTTAAGACGAGGATAACAGAGTATGAGGTACAAGAATAGTCTGGTACTACCGCCTAAGTATCTCAATATGAGTAGCGGCTGACACCATCTTTCAGATCAACCATGACTAGCACGTTTACCCAAATTTTAGCTAACGAATATCTTATCCGTTAAAGTCGCGCCTAACCCACCACAGTCAAGAGGTGCGTTACGGCTCATTGGTACTCGCTCAAGCTCTCAAATCTTCGCAGAGCCGTAACATACCCTACTTAATATTGACTAATTACGAATTACTTATTCTCAATTGTCCACAGGCGGCATCAGCTTCTAAACCACGGGAATAGCGGACGCTAACAGCGATGTTTTGCTGTTGGAGAACTGTGACAAAAGCTTGAATCCGATCGCTCTTAGGACGTTTGTAATCAACTTCCTGAATGGGATTGTAAGGAATCAAGTTGACATGACATTGAAATCCCCGCAGACGCTTGGCTAGTTGTAAGGCGTGTTCTGGTAAATCATTCACCCCAGCTAGCAAGATGTATTCAAAACTTACCCGTCTGCCAGTAATTTCCACATATTCTCGACATTCAGCCATTAAATCTTCGATGGGATAGGAACGCGCACTAGGGATAAGTTGTTCGCGCAGTGCTTGGTTGGGGGCGTGGAGACTCACAGCTAGGGTAACTTGCAGATGGTGTTCGGCTAACTCACGGATGCGATCGCGGATTCCTACAGTAGATAAAGTTAGAGATCGCTGTCCAATCCCCACATCTTGATTTAAAGATTTAATTGCGCCTAAAACATTCTCAGTATTTAACAACGGTTCACCCATGCCCATAAACACAACATGACTCACCCGTTGCTGAAAATCTTCTTGCACTGTTAATACTTGATCAACAATTTCGTGTCTGCCCAAATTACGTTTGTAGCCACCTTTCCCAGTAGCGCAGAAATCACACGCCATTGGACAACCCACCTGGGTAGATACGCAAACAGTTAAACGCTTATCTGTAGGAATCCCGACGGTTTCCACAATCTGCCCATCAGATAGTTGCAAAAGATACTTCACAGTGTCATCTGTTGCCATAGATCGATAGTGAATCTGAGAACGTCCGATGGGGATATCTGCAACATCTGCTCGCCATTGCTTCGGAAACGCAGAAATATCAGCTAGCGATCGCACTCCCTTGTGATAGATCCAATCATGGAGTTGCTTACCTCTGTAAGCAGGTTGTCCCTGCTGCTGTACCCAAGCAGTTAACTCCGTCACCGAAGCACCGAGTAAGGGCGGCAAAGTTGTTGTTTCTGGGATGCTTGAGTTAACTGGGGAAACAAGAGGCATAGCAGACATAAAAAATCACAAGTTGATGCTGAATCTCTATAGTACAACTTTCAAATCAAATTGGGCATTGGGTATTAGGCATCAACAGTAAACAGTTACCAGTCACTTGATAACTGTTCACTGATTGATTTAAGCCTCACTTGTCTTCCTCATCTCTCTTGCCCCTTTCTTGCTTCTTGATAGCCCCCTTAAATCTAACCAAAAGTTGAGCCGTTCCAGCCCCACATTGACCCTTTAGCATCAGCAAAATCGATATAAATGCGATTTTGGGGTACTCCAAGAGTTTGATTAATCTGCTGGCAAAAATCCTGACTCATCGCCTCAGTTTGATTGGGCTTCATTGTGCCAATACTCTTAATTTCTACATAACAAACTGGTTCTGTAGTGCCAGCAAAAGTCATGGAAATTCCTGCTTCAAAGGCCGTCATCACATAAGATTCTGGTTTTCCCAAGTGCTTGGCTAACTTCGCTGAAAGGCTTTTCAACATAGCCTCAACTTCAGCTTTTTCCGGTGCAGATGCAGAAGTTTGGACTTTAATTAGAGGCATACTATCAATTCAAAATTCAAAATTCAAAATTTAATATTAACCTAAGTTGCTGGTGCAAGAAATCAATAGTCCCTATACCTATCACCCAACCTGACGAAATAAGCGACTATACTCAGGATCATATAAGCGCGATCGCCCATTTGTTGACGATAATGCTGGACTAATTATGTACAGCGTTGTACGCATCAGATTTTCTTGCTGAGTACATTCTGCCATTTGGGTGAGAGGTACAACCCTAATTTTTTCATCTGGCCAGCCGATGCGGAAGCAAATTGCTACAGGAGTATCTAGTGGATAGTGTTCGAGTAATTTGGCTTGGGCATTTTCTACATGACGCGCACTCAGATATAAACACAAACTAGCTTGATGGGCGGCTAAAGAGGCTAGCTCTTCCCTGACAGGGACTTCTGTACGTCCGCTAATACGCGTCAAAATGATGGTTTGCACTAAACCGGGGACAGTCAACTCTACATTGAGTTTAGCGGCTGCGGCTTGAAAAGCACTAATACCTGGGATGATTTCAAAGGGAATGTTAGCTTCAGCCAGAAGCTGCATTTGCTCATGTATAGCACTGTAGAGACTGGGATCACCTGATTGGAGACGTACCACAGATTTTTGCTGCGATCGCACCTGTTCGATCATTAGAGGTAGAATCTCTTCCAAAGTTTTATCAGCAGTGCGAATAATTTCCGCATCTTCCCGACAAAACTGCAAAAGCTGTTCCGGAATTAACGAATCAGCGAATAAAATCACATCTGCCGCAGCGAGCAGTTTTTGAGCTTTGAGCGTTAGTAAATCTGGATCTCCGGGGCCTGCTCCCACAATATATACTTTTGGTTCTAAGGGATGTTGATTAACTTTCATACCTAAATTTCAATAAACCCTAAGTAATTACCAGGTGTTATTTCACCCTCAAAAAATTTTTTGGGAATTTGCTCAGTATCTTTCCGGATTATCCCTATAGGAGTAGTAGAGAGTAATGGTAGATGCACCCTGGTTAAGCCCTGGAGAAAACAAAACTCTGGGGCATTTTTTATTTTTGGGCATTGGGCATTATATACTCACTGTCACCTGTTGTCTGTCCCCTGTCACCTCAACCTCCCTACTCATCTTTCACGGGAGAAACAACATCAGGTAAAGGACGTTTACGGAGATACAGCCACGCTAAACCAGCTAATCCCAAAGTTATACCAGTGAGGCTGACAACTTGTGCAATTCGTAATGGCCCCAACATCAAACTATCAGTGCGAAGTCCCTCAATCCAAAAACGTCCTAGGCTGTAAGCTACCAGGTACAGCATAAATAATGTACCTACGCGCAGGCGTGGCTTACCCGATAAACCACGAAAGAATAAAGTCAGAAGCAGAGCAAACACCATTAAATTCCACAGAGATTCGTAGAGGAAAGTGGGATGAAAATATTCAAAACTTGCTAACGCCGGCGGACGGCGTTCTAATGGAATGTACAATTTCCAAGGCAAATTAGTAGGACGACCAAAAGCTTCAGAGTTGAAGAAATTACCCCAACGCCCGATCGCCTGTCCTAAAATTAGTGACGGTGCAATTAAATCGGCTAATTGCCAAAAAGAAACCCGTTTAAGCTTGGCAAAAATCAGTGCAGCCAAAGTACCGCCAATAATTGCTCCATGAATGGCAATACCTCCTTGCCAAATCGCAATAATCCTGCCTGGATTTTGGGCATATTCTGACCATTCAAATAAAACATAATAAATTCTGGCTGAGGGAATGGCTGCAATTACCAGCCAAATTGACAAATCACTCAGTAACTCTGGATTAACATGACGGCGTTTTGCTAAATACTGGGAAAGGCTAACACCGATTAAGACAGCAGAAGCGATTAATAAGCCATACCAGCGAATAGTAATTGGGCCGATTTCCACCAGAATAGGGCCGGGGGAAGTAAATAAAAACGCCAAAGGCAAAGCAGAAAAATCCAGTGCCATGTAAAATTCCCTAAATAGTCATTAGTCATTAGTGAATGGGGATTGGGAATTGGGGATTGGGGATTGAGGCAAAAGATTCTTTTTGTCTACCTTTTTACTTCCTTCTATTCCTTGTATCCTTTGTCCCCAGTCCTTAATTCTCTGTCACCTGTAACCTGTAACCTGTCACCTCATTCCGATATAATCTCCTCAGTAACTTTGATACATTCAATATCGTGATTTATTGTGATTGCTATTTATCCCGGTAGCTTTGACCCCATTACTTTAGGACACCTCGATATTATTCAACGTGGTAGTCGGTTGTTTGATGAGGTGATTGTTGCTGTATTACGAAACCCAAATAAAGTACCACTTTTTAGCGTACCGCAACGCCTAGAACAGATTCGTCTGGCTACAAAACATCTATCTAATGTGGAAGTAGACAGCTTTGATGGTTTAACTGTCAATTATGCCCAGCAACGAAAAGCACAAGTTATATTACGAGGTCTACGGGCTATTTCTGACTTTGAAGTAGAACTACAGATGGCGCATACTAATAAAACGCTTTCTACCCAAATCGAGACAGTTTTTTTAGCAACATCAAATGAGTATAGTTTTTTAAGTAGTAGTGTGGTAAAAGAGATTGCAAGATTTGGTGGTTCAGTCGATCATCTTGTCCCTCCGCTCATTGCCCTAGATATATACAAATGCTACAACCACAAGTATCCCATAGCGACCCCAATCGCAACGGAAGCTATCCCCCAGATTACGTCAACGGAATCTCCCCCGGAGAGAGTCCCCAAGCAGGAAGTGTAGATATTCAAGAAGAACTTAATCGTCTAGAAGAAATTATGCTGACTAGTTTCCGCATCCCCCTGACGGGACGGACATTAGTAGATGAAGAAAAATTATTAGAACAGCTAGACTACATTAGGGTTTCTTTGCCGTCAGTGTTTCAGCAAGCCGCAGCTATTCTGGAACAAAAAGATGAAATTCTGCTGGAAGCGGAAGAATATGGACAGCAGCTTGTTGATGCTGCCCAAGCCAAAAGAGCGCAAATTTTGGCGGAAAGCGATATTATCATGCAGGCGGAACACCAAGCTGAACAACTACGCCAACAAGTGCAGCAAGAGTGTGAGGCGATGATGAAGGACACTCTCAATGAGATTGACTTGAAGCGGCTTGCTTGTCAAGAAGAGTTGGAACAAATGCGACAAATTGCGATCGCCCAAGCACAAGAAATTGAAGGTGGTGCGGATCAATATGCCGATCATGTCTTGGAAGGTATCGAACAAGACTTAAAAGATATGTTACGAATTATTACTAACGGCAGACAACAACTCAGAGCAGATAGCCAATCACAACAAAACTCACATTCTTATAAAAAGAAGTAAATATATTTATTTTTTTCTAGCCTCGTCTTTATCTGCTGTGAGGTGTTATTCCTCATCTTGCTTTTAAAACCGTTGACCTATGCCTAAATGTATTCTACTTTCCCCTTGGTCACTAACGCCGTAGTCAGCGCGAATTAAACCTAATGGGGAGTCTACTCGTACTCCCGCACCGTAACCAAAACCAGAACCAGGTTTACCGCGTACACCTGCGGGGTCTCCAAGAACAGTGTCACCAGAACCTAAGTCTGAGGCGAAGTCAGCGAACAATACTCCCCCTAAGATTGGTAAGACGGAAAAGCGATATTCAGCAGAGGCTAATACATAGCTGCGACCATTACCTACATCCCCTGCGTCGTAACCACGCACGGAATTAGAACCCCCTAAGTTAAAGGTTTCATAGGGTGGTAAGTCACCTAATACAGTACCAGCTTGCACATTAAAGGCAAATACTTGGGGTTTTTGACTGTTAAATAGCTGCACTGGGACATACTGTTTGTAATTGGCTGTGAGGCGATTCATGGAAATGTTACCTTCACCGATGGGGACAGATTGTTCTGTACTCAAACTCAATACAGAACCCTTAGTAGGATTAATCCGGTTATCCCGTTGGTCTTTGGTGGCGGTGAAAGAGACGGTAGCTAAGTCATCAACACCAGTACCACTAGCAGAGAGGGGGTTTCCTTGGACATCGGTGGAGTTAATATTGCCTTGGCGATCGCGGATGCTGGTACGAGTATAATTAAATCCTAAAGACGCATCCCAATCATCAATCGGCCGTTGTAAGCTGATGGATGCACCAATCTTACCTTCGCGGACTTTATCGTCATTAGCTAACTTAATCTCATCATCAAAGGTTTCTGAAAGTTCTCGACTGCGGAAGATGTTCACTGTGTACCCTAAACGATCAGGATTAGTGGCGCGATAGGGACTAATAAATTTACTATCAAATTGCAAGTCTCGGCGACTGACACCGACATTGACGTTTAAAATATCATTTCTGCCGCCAATATTTTGGTCTTGATAGTTCACAGTCCCGATTAACCCTGTATCACCGTTGTAACTACCACCCAAGTTAATCGCACGCGCCCCATTTTCCTTGAGTTCGTAAATCACATCTAGGTTACTAGCATCCCCTTCAAAGGCGACATTAATACTTTGAAATAAGCCAGTACGATATAATTGCTGGACATCTTGCTGGACAATATTTTCTTGAAAAACTTGTCCTGGCTTCAATTGCAGTTGTTGCTTTAAAAAGTCTGGTTTGGTACGTCCTGAAACAGGATTGTTATTATTATCGACGGTTTTACCTTCGTCGTTCACAAAACGGAACTTGATATCACTTACTAAACCTTCCGCCACATTGACCGTGAGAATACCTTCATTACTAGGTTTAATTGATAACACCCGTGCCAAATTATAACCATTGTCGGCGTACCATTTATTTACTTGTTGGACGGCTGTTTTCAGCCCTTCGGGACTGATGGGTTTACCGATTTGGGATTGAAAAGGTTTAAGGGCGACTTGATAAGTCAGGGCTTTCGCGCCTTCGAGTTGGAGCGATCGCACTACCACTGGTTGCACTTGATATATTACATTTACACCAGATGGGGTAGTGCGGGTATTGACGTTAGCATTGACAAATAAACCAGTCTGCAAAATTGCTGCGACATCTCTTTGTAATTGGCTTTCGCTGGTTTCGCCTCCAGTTTGGGTTTTAATTAATTGGCGGATAACTTGCTGTAATTCAGGAGTTGCTCCCACTATCTGCACATCAGTAGCTGTGACGACCAAACCGCCTTCAGTCGTGGTAGGCTTGGGGGTTGGTGGAGTCACAACAGGAGGTGTAGGAGGCAGAACCACAGGTTTTTGAGCTATGACTGTAGATGGAGAAAATTGGGGAGTTATCTCTGTTTCTAGTGCAGCCACAGCGTTGAGAGGTGCGGGGGTTTCTTCCACTACTGGAACTACTAAATTTTGGTCTGGTGCAGCCGAATTTGAGGCGTTAGCAGATACAGCTATGGCTTGTTGCGTAACATTACCAGCCGCTAAAGTAGCTAAAGTCAAAATTGCAGTAGAAGAAACACGCATAATTTTCAATACACTAGGGGAAGAAAGCTACAACATTCAGAATGATAAAACACTTATGAAGTACAAGGATAGTAGCGCAAAAACCTGCACCACTACGAGCATATGTACTGTTCACTTTATTAATAGCTATTACTTAAATAGAACGTTAATTTTGATATTTTGTTTCTTATCAGCCTCAAAGTAGCAGCCTTACGCACTAGCTAACAAAAAATGAAATAAACACTCTCTTTCTTTCCTTCTTCACTATCACCTGTCACCTGTCACCTGTATTTCTCATGAATGATTTATCCCGCTTATCCCTAGCTAATTCGCCCACCGCAAGTTCTCGGTTGCAGTTGTTGGTATTAAGTAATGGTCATGGGGAAGATGTAATTGCTGTCCGCATTTTGCAAGAACTATTGCAACAATCAAACCCACCAGATATCTTTGCTTTACCTCTGGTGGGTGAAGGACGGGCTTACCAACAGTTAGATATTCCCCTCATTGGTTCAGTGCGGACTATGCCTTCTGGTGGGTTTATCTATATGGATGGGCGACAATTGGCGCGGGATGTGAAAGGTGGCTTGGTACAACTGACTTGGAGTCAAATTCAAGCGATGCGGCGTTGGGTGCGTTCCCAGAAAAAATTAGGGAACAAGAACGCTATCTTGGCGGTGGGGGATATTGTCCCGTTATTGTTTGCTTTTATGAGTGGTGCTAAATATGCCTTTATCGGCACGGCGAAATCAGAATATTATGTGCGGGATGAAGTGGGAATATTAGCTAGGAAATCAAAAGCAGCCAAATGGGAAAACTTTTCGGGTTCGATTTATCATCCTTGGGAGAGGTGGTTAATGAGTCGCCGCCGTTGTCGTGCGGTGTTTCCTAGGGATGGGTTGACAACACAAATTTTAAATCAGTGGCAGATTCCGGCTTTTGATGTGGGAAATCCGATGATGGATGGTTTAGAGGCGAGGTTTAATACCCAACAGCAAGAAATAGCTAGACCATTGGGGATTACTCTCCTCCCTGGTTCGCGTGCGCCGGAAGCCTATAAAAATTGGGAAATAATTATGGTGGCGGTGTCTGCATTGATGGGGAGTTTTCAGGAGCAAAATTCGTTTATCCCTAGTTCTAGTCATGTAGTGTTTTTAGGAGCGATCGCACCTCATCTAGACTTGAGTAGACTAGCCCAAACTGTCCAGTCTCAAGGCTGGCGAACGTCTACAGGATCACCTCTTCCCCTACCGGATGACACTGCTTTGATCTTTCAACAAAGAAATGCCTACATCATCTTGACGCAACAAGCATACAACGAATGTTTGCATTGGGGAGATGTGGCGATCGCAATGGCGGGGACAGCTACAGAACAGTTTATCGGTTTAGGTAAACCCGCGATCGCCATTCCTGGGGAGGGGCCGCAATATAACCCCGGTTTTGCAGAAGCCCAAAGCCGACTTTTAGGCTTATCGCTAATTTTAGTGCCAGAACCAGGACAAGTTGCTCAAGAAGTGCGATCGCTTTTCACTTATCCTGATAGGCTGCATATCATTGCCGAGAATGGTAGGCGGAGGATGGGGAAGCCAGGTGCAGCAGCCAGGATTGCTGAGTGTTTAGTAGAAAAATTCAGTATTTAAGCCCCTTTCCGCGTCGGAGAGGGGTTGGGGAGAGGTTCAGAAAATCTATACCCAACGTCCAGCAATTACGCTACCAAACCAGAACGCAAAGCCCTTACAGCCGCTTGGGTACGGTCATCGGCGCACAGTTTATTCAGAATGTTACGAACGTGAGTTTTAACTGTGCCGACAGTAATATAGAGTTTCTCGGCAATTTGTCCGTTACTGCAACCAGCCACAATTAACTCTAAAATTTCTAACTCCCGTTGTGTGAGTGGGTAAGTTTCTAAAACTTGTTCGTATTCTGAAGGTAAAGCTTCGATTTTGACCGTTTTTGGCTTATCAGATGATTGGGTTTCTACAGGGATACCCTGCCGCATTTTCTGTAATACTACATTAGCGATCGCTGGATCAATCCAAGAGTTACCGGCGTAAGTTGCTTGTATCGCCTCTGTTAATTTACTAATGCTTGTCTCTTTCATGTAATAAGAGTCTGCACCTGCGGCGAAGGCTGCTAGCACCGCATCCTCGGTATGATCCATTGTCAGGATCAAAACCTTAGTATTTGTTTGTCCACTTTCAGCTTGATAGCGTCTAAACTTACGGGTGAGTTCAATGCCATCCATGTCAGGTAGTCCAATATCTACCACGGCGACATCTGGCTTTGCTGTTTCCAACAGTTTTAGTCCTTGAGTCGCATTAGCGGCTTCACCAACTACTCTCAATCCTCCGTGGGACTGCAATGCAGCTCTTAACCCCATCCTCGTTAGGTCATGGTCTTCAATTAAAATAATGCTAATTTCATTCATTGCTACACCCGCTATTTCTTCTTTGCAGCTGACAAACTAAATTTTTTTTAGTTGTTTCTAATTTGCTTTCTATGAGTTTTCCAAACCTAAGATAGATGATCTCTGTATATGCCTGCATCCACCGATAGAAATAATCACTACCTTTTTTTTCAGGCTGGATTTAGCTCAGAATCATGCTTGGGATGTATTTATTTTCCACTTAATAATATATGATACTTGCTTTCTGCACTGATCAAGTAGACTGACTTGATATATTACAGTAATTACAGTTGAAAAATCTGGGATACAAGAGCTAATACGACCTTTTTCCGACTTTTTATTCACATCCTGCCGTTGTGTTATGTTTGTCTAATTCTTGCTTATTGATAGTTATTTTATCAACTAGTATGGCATATTATGGCTAAATTTAGCAGAAAAGTGATCAGCAGTTTTCATCGAGAAGATAAAATCAGAAAACTTTAAGTACCCCCGCTTCAATATTCTAGTCTTTTCAAAAGTAGGAAAAATACTACAAGCTGACTGTAACAGATAATTAACATAGTCTTTACTGATGATTTTAGCTAAATTTATTGTAACTTTTGTCATCTCTCACAAGTTGCAATCACCAAAAAAACACGGGAATGCCTTTAGCGATCGCCAACAAATTTTAGAAATACCAAATACCACAAGTTCAGATTATTTTGCTGCACTCAGATCAAGCGATCGCAACAGTTCAATACCCCAAGCTGATGTTACACAATGTTTGTTTCCAACTCTCACCAATGGGTGAGGACTTGTGTTAACTCATTCTTTTACAATTGTAATGAAGGTTAATAAAGTGTTGTAATTTACTTTGTAATAGTCGTTGTCTTTGTTGGGCGTCAGCGATCTATGCCTTGTTCATTAATTGCTAATTCATGATCAATTCAACTACAGCACAATTTAAATACAAAATATACCCCCAATGTAAATAAATATGATTTTAGCAAAGGATGAATGATCAACTAAATGTCAGGACTACCAAAATAAAACTCCATAAAGTTCATATTACCAATGGAATTAGTTTATTGGTAAAGGAACGGGTTAGAATTACTCATAATGTTGTGTGGGAAGTATGCTGAATTCTGGAATCAGCCTCTATTCTAATTAGAGACATCCTAAAATCTAAACCTCTTTCATTCACTCAGTATAATTCTCAAAATACATACCCAACATTTAGAATTATTTAGTTTGTTAGTTTAAAACAAGATATGTTTGACACCAACCTGTATTTGACAGCGAAAATAAAAACCAATGAAAGAAACGCTGAGAATTTTGGTTGTAGACGATGATGAGTTAGACCGCATGACAGTCTATTTAGCCCTGACCCAAGCAGGTGAGAAAATAGAATTGTCTGAAGTAAGTGACGCAAAAACTGCAATCTCTACCTTAAGACGTACTACTTATGATTGTGTTTTCTTGGACAATGATTTGCCAGACCAAGATGCTTTAAGCTTAATTCAAAAGCTTCGGGACTCGGAAATTAAAGTTCCCCTAGTAGTGATCACAGATCAAGGAGACGAACAAACGGCTGTTGAATTGATGAAAGCTGGTGCTACCGATTATCTGGCTAAATCCAGGCTGTCATCAGCAACCGTGACTCAGGTTTTACGCCATGCGATGCGAGTTTACCAAGCGGAACTGCAAAGAGATTTAGCACATCAGCAGCTGAAAGAAAGCCATGAACAGTTATTACGTAAAAATCAAGAACTAGAGAGACAACAGGAACAAATTCAGTTACAAAATTTAAAACTATTAGAAGCATCACGGCTAAAATCTCAGTTTTTAGCTACAATGTCTCATGAGTTGCGAACACCAATGAATGCTATTATTGGTTTTGCTCAAATATTGTTACGCCCTAAGTTTGGCAAACTCACAAATCAGCAAGCGGATATGGTAGAACGTATCCTGAATAACGGTAAGCACTTGCTGCTGCTAGTGAATGAAGTTCTCGATTTTTCTAAGTTGGAGGAAGGAAGATTAGCACTCCAGCCAGAATTATTTGATGTAGCTAAAGTCACTCATACAGCAGTTGCAGAAATGCGTTCTTTAGCAGAAGCAAAAAAGTTGTCTTTGATAGTAAAAATTAATATAGCTAACTCTTTAATTTTTAATGATCCGGTACGGATCAGACAGATATTATTAAATTTATTATCTAATTCTATTAAGTTTACTGAGTCTGGTAGTATCTGGGTGGAATTACAAGACCTGGGAGAAAATCGAGTGGCGATCGCTGTTCGAGATACAGGTATAGGTATATCTTCTCAAGATTCTCAGCATATTTTTGAAGCTTTTCGACAAGTTGATCAAAGTATTACCCGTAAATATTCAGGTACAGGCTTGGGTTTAGCAATTATCAACTCTCTTGTCCAAATGATGGGCGGCAAAATCTCTCTTGAAAGTCAAGTAGGGGTTGGTTCTCTATTTAAAATTGAACTACCCAGAAAAGTATCATTATCTACCTCAAACCAAACGTTAGCGGCGGTGGATTTCAATGGCAAAGGAATTTTGTCTTCGCCTCAAAACTCACATCCATCTCCTTCTCAAACGAGTCAAGTCTCTATGGGGTTTCCTCACCTCAAACTATAAAAGTTCCTAACCAGTTGATTATCATGTCTGTTGTTGAAAATTCTAAAATTGATCGTATTCTAGCTGTTGATGATACTAGAGATAATCTGATTTTGGTTCAGACCATTCTCGAAAGTGAAGGCTATGAGATTGATTCAGTTACAGATGGGAAGTCAGCTCTAGAAAAAGTTACTCAATCTCCACCTGATCTGATTTTGCTAGATGTGATGATGCCCGGAATGGATGGTTATGAAGTGACACGGCGCATCCGCAAGAATCCTGAACTCAACTATATTCCTATTTTGTTGATTACCGCCTTTCACGAATCCAGTGTTGTCGAAGGTTTAGATGCTGGTGCTGATGATTTTATTCGCAAACCATTTGATACAGATGAATTATTAGCGAGAGTGCGATCGCTTCTCCGCCTCAAGCATAGTCTTGACGAACAACGCAAAATGGCACGTCAACGGGAAGACTTTGTTTCTCGTCTGACTCACGATTTACGCACCCCTTTAGTAGCAGCAGATCGGATGCTGGATTTGTTTGAAAAAGAAACCTTTTGCCCGATTTCTCCAGAAATGAAACAAGCGATCGCTGTGATGATTCGCAGCAATCAAAATCTCATGCAAATGGTCAACACCCTCCTAGAAGTTTATCGCTTCGAGGCAGGTAAAAAAACCTTGAATTACGAAAGCTGCAATCTTCCTGAAATCGCCTCAGAAGTAGTCAGCGAACTCATCCCTCTAGCCAGCGAAAAAAATATCAGTCTCAAGCTAGACACCAGTCAATTAGATAATCTGGGAAATAAAGCTGGTGTAGTTATGGGTGATGCCTTAGAACTACGGCGTGTGCTACATAACTTAGTCGGTAATGCTATTAAATTTACTGACACAGGTAGCATTAGCATCACGATATGGGAAACCAATCACAACTGGGTAAATATCGAAGTAGAAGATACTGGTTATGGAATTGCGATAGAAGACCAAGCTACTGTTTTTGAGCGATTTCGCCAAGGTAGGAATAAAAGATCAGGTAGTGGCTTAGGATTACATTTGTCCAGCCGCATTATCGAAGCGCACGAAGGTAAAATTAGCCTCACATCCGAACTAGGAAAAGGTAGTACATTCACCATCCAACTACCAAAAAATTTACATTAGTCACCTGTCACCTGTCACCTGTTCCCTATTCTTGACATAACTGATAAGCTGAGGCAAATTGAAACTTGCCACAAAGTAAGCGGCGAATCACTGCCTCTAAATCTTCAATCATGTAAGGTTTACAGAGGTATTCATTAAACCCTGCCTTAAGAATGCGTTCTTGATCCTCTCTATCAGCCAAAGCTGTGACAGCTACTACAGGAATTTCACGCGTTAGAGGTTCTTGTTTGAGATAACTTATAACATCAATCCCATTGAGACTGGGTAACAAGATATCTAACATAATTAAGTCTGGCTGATACTCTTTTGCTACTAGTACAGTATTAGTACTATCTTGTTGACAAATAAATCTACAGCCAAGTGATTCAAGGGCATAACTAATCAGCAGTAGACTATCATCGTTGTCTTCCACTGCTAAAATCAACGGCTGCTGAGAGTTGCGCTTCTTTTTATCACTCATGAATGATTTTGCCAGATACATTTCTAGAAGATTCCATGAGAATTGATCGTCATTCGTAAGCAGACAAGGTATCTCGTCAAAAAAATTCAAAAAATTACGATAATTTTTATAGGTTTAGCAGACACTTATTGATTATACGCAAGATTACAGAATATTTTTTGCGTAACTTCATCATAACTTAATATACATAATTATGTTTTGCAGTATAATCCCTGGTGTTATTTATTTCAGTAGATGTAAAGATACATTTTTATCAGTGGAGGCTCTGGATCAAATTGTATTAACTTAATAAGTCACTTACTTAGTATTTCATCATCAAACAAGGAGTTAATATATTTTTGTAAATTTCTATGTATGATTGGCTAACCATAGTGTAGTATTTGTAGTATAAAAAGATTTATACAGCAAAATCACTAACCTTAACTATTAGCTAAAATATCAAACCTAGTCAGTGACAGCAGATGATATCAATATCAATTTCATAATTTTAAATCTGATAAATCTAAGATGCTTATTTTTCACTCCCCATTCGATTACCCCAATATAAAATATGAGTGAGGTAACAAATAAATATCAAACAGTTGATGAAATACAAAGTATTGTTAAAGCTTTCAATGAATTTACACTGCCTCATTCTCGATGGGATCATCATGCCCATTTAACTGTTGCATTATGGTATCTTATTCGCCACCCAGAAAAACAAGCTATCTCCTTGATTCGTGACGGTATACAACGTTACAATCAAGCCATGAAGATTGCCAATACACACAATAGTGGCTATCATGAAACCATGACATTGTTTTGGATTTATCTAGTTAGTCACTATTTAAAAGATAGCCAAGCAAGTGGTTATTTATTAGAACTCACTAATAAATTACATTGATGTATATGGTAATAAGAATCTGGTATTTAACTACTATAGTCAAAACTTAATCATGTCTGAAAACGCTCGCAAAAGCTGGATAGATCCTGATTTGCAATCTCTATATTAATCTGCTGTTATTAGAATATTCTCAACCTGTGACTTTTATCTAAAATATGGAATTTGATTATTTTAGCCGCAACGAAATTACGCCAAAAAATCAAAACAATCAAAGCTTACTTGCTAGTGGTTGGCGACCATTGCATCGAGAATTAAACTGGGAATTTTTAGGTGAACTATTACATAATGATACCAGAGAGTTAACTCAAAAAACTTTGAATTTAGCCAGTGGTATGGCAGAAATTTTAGGCAGAAATAACTATACTTGGTGGGCTAATATTTTAAGTCTAGCCTCGGAAAATACCCGCTATGAAATAGAAAAATTTTGGCATTATGTTACACCTAATCCACAAGCCCCAGACTATCGTTATAAAGATGTTTTAAATACAGAAACGCCAATATTACAATTTGTTAGTCGCAATAGCATACCCATTGATTATGTGCTGAATCGGCTACAAGAAATTACAGTTTTACGAGTTTTAAATGTATTAGGCCGTCCGGATATCATTACCCAATATTACTTAGAAAGAGATTTTTATTATCCTGTAGAAAAATTTGTGAATTGGGAACGTCTCGATGTTTTGAATACGGTTTATGCCTATTGGTCAGAACAAGATATTTGGCTACAAGTCGAAGCTTACGATCGCGGACGGCGACAATATACGTTAATGTCCAGGGATATGTCACCACTGGTTAACAAAGCTACTTACGATTTAGCAGTGATGCTGAGTGGCTATCAAAGCCGCGTCGGGAAAGTCCATAGCCAATTCCAAATCCGCAGTTTCCCCACAGATATTCAAAGCTTCACAGATACAGTGCAGCAAGCCATCCTCAACCAAAACCAGCTTGCGGTGGTAGTCAACGGCGAACCAGGTACAGGTAAAACTGCGTGGACACAAGCAGTAGCCAAAGAAATTCTTGTCCCTTTAGGATTCGTCATATTTATTTTGGATCATGATGCGATCGCTAACTTTGTTCCACCCACATATTTAGAACGAATTTGTATTATTGTTAACGAAGCTGATAACTTAGCTCAAAACCGCGCCTCGGAAGTAGCCCAGCATAACAACAAAACAGAACACATTTTGAGCTTATTGGATGGGACTTTGTATCAAAGTGTCATTGATGATGCAGGGATTCAAATCAAGCAGCGATTAGTTGTTTTGATGACTTGTAACACCACTGAAAGACTAGATCCAGCAATGTTAAGGAAAGGTAGAGTCGATTTAATGTATGAATTTACACAAAAATTTGTTTAAAAACCTGTAGCTTGCGTTTCGTTACCATAACCTCCAATACTCTTAGCCGAACAGTCTTGGAAGCAGAGGGAGAGATTTTTTATCCCTGGTGGTGTATGCAGTTCATCATGGCTACTTAATCTTGATTGCTGTTGTATTAGTAGTGATGACAAAACAAATTCTATCAATGGTGTGATATTGAGGTGTAATTCCTTACAAAAGAAAATGTTTGAATAAAACGGATAATTGTCCAAAAGCTGAGAATAATAGAGATATCCTACATTTATGCACAGGAAGGATATGTTAGCTCTCGATACCCGTGCGATCGCGGAATTTTTTTATATCCTTCATCAGGAATTTGCCATTTGAAAATGGTTGCTATAAACTGTAGGCGCAGTTCTTCGTTAAGGCTTGATTAATCATGACACTTACACAGACAATCACTACCAAACCAGATAAAAAATCTGCTAAAAAACAGCAGTCTTTTCCTCGCATGGATATTGGTTCACCTAAAGTACCATTACGCAAACCTCAGCAAATCACACAATCACCTGAACTATTAAGTGATTGGGAACACGCTAGTTAATTGATTGTTTTAAATTCCAATCACACAGTTGAGATGGCCGAGTCATTCGAGGGTGGTTGTATTGATAAAACCCCTCAAGATTCAGCAAAGCTTGGTGATAAATAATCCTCTGCACAGCATCCTCATGATGATTAGCGTTACTCATCAAATTACCTTGATTTAGTGTCAATCGCCCTTCAACATCCCATTTAAATGCAGATTTGGGTAAATTATTCTGCTGACTACCACTCCACAATATAGCTAAAGCTTCACCTGTAATTAGATTACCTTTCATGCTACCTCTAATACAGATAAAGTTATCGGAGTGGGGATAGCCATAATACCCCTCAAATTTATGCACAGTTTTTTTAAAATTCGCACAAACACCCGCACCAACACGCCAGTCTTGGGGGTCAGGTTGACTGCAAAATTGGTAGTTACCATCTGCTAAATTGGCAATGTTTACCTTGGGGACTGCAACCCACAAATTGGCATTTTGTTTTTGAACTGACTGATTAAAATTGAAATTGATTAACAAAGCTGTAAAAATTACCAGGGTTTGTGTGAGATTATTTATACCCAGCATCATCTCATCTCCAGATATATAGGAGACTGCTACAATTGGGAAATGTGAGATATTAATCAGCTAGTAATTAAATAACCGGAGCAGCAGAAATTGTTAAAAATACTAGCAACAAGATAATTAACACGCTGATTTTGACAATCAGGTAAGTGCTAGGATCAAATAAAGGAAAATCGTGTGTCATCATAAACCTCCTGATGTAGCTCTAGATTTTAGAGTTTGATTGAGGTATTGGTTTTTTCACTGGTTTATACTTCTATTATCGCTCAAGAATTAATACACACTGTGTAATTGAAAACTCTAGTAACATTTTTTAGTATTTTCAGAAGAAGAATTTTCAACGCAGAGTTACGCTAAGTTATCGCGGAGTATTTTCTAGAGTTTGTGGTTTTTGGTAGGCGATCAGCTACGCTGGGCGGTTACGCCATCGCACCAAATACTTAAGGTATTCCTGCTTGTTGAAAAATTTGTTGGGGTGTGAGTTGTAAGTCTGTTAATAGGTCATCTGCTAAAATATCTTCACCGATTTTTGTTTGTGGTCTGGCATCAGGATAGAACACGGTTACAGTTTTAGCTTTGGCATCTAACACCCAAACTCTCATCACGCCTGCATCTAGGTAATCTGTGGCTTTGGCACTCATTTCTCCAAAACTTTGACCGGGAGAGATAATTTCAATCACTAAGTCTGGTGGTATGGGACAGGGTGCATCCTCAATGACATCATTAGGGAGACGTGAGAAGGAAATATAAAGTAAGTCGGGGACAGGAATCCAATCTCGTCCTTGGCGTTTGAGAGTAACTGCCCACTCGATACCAATTTCACCGCGATTTTGCGCCCACGGCGTTAAAAGTGTAATAATTGCGCCTGTTAGCCTAGAATGATATTTTTTTGGTAATATTTTGGCTTTTAATTCCCCATTAACTAATTCGTAAGTAATATCCCCCTCTGGTAATTCGAGGAATTGTTGGGTTGTGATTTCCGTTTTGAGTTGAGTCATAGCGATCGCCTACTCTGATTCCATAACTCTATTTTGCGCCTATTATGAAAGATGCGATCAGCGCGATTATTTTAGGTAAATGCGATTAATTTTATACAGTAAACCCGGTTGTCATTTGTGTGAAGGCTTGCAAGAAAAGCTGGAACAGATCCAAAATCTGCAATTTGAGTTAGAGATTCGTGACATTACTACCCGTGAAGATTGGTTTGGTGCATATCAGTATGAGATTCCAGTTCTGCATCTAATACAGTCAGAAAACGAGCAAGCACAAGCTTTGCCCCGTCCTTCTCCTCGTGCTAGTGTCCAGCAATTGGAGCAAATGTTGTGTAAGTATTTAGCCAAGATAGAAAAAAATAATGCAGAATAAGCGCAAGCAAAGTGTGTGCTGAGGTTCACAAGATGAAATTGCGGGAATTACTAGCGACGGTTGACAGTATTGCACAATTACCTCCGGCTTTGGCGGATGCTGAAGTCCAAGGATTAAAGACCAACTCCCATGCTTGTAGTGCGGGAGATTTGTTTATTGGGATGCCTGGAACACGTGTAGATGGAGGAGAATTTTGGCCAAGTGCGATCGCATCCGGTGCTGTAGCGGCGATCGTTTCCCCCCAAGCTGTACAAAAAAATCCTCCCACAGATGAGGCTGTTGTCATTAGTGCTAACGACATGACCAAAGCTTGCGCCCAAATTGCGGCTGCTTTTTATGGATATCCTGGGCAAAAACTCAAGCTGGTGGGTGTGACTGGTACTAATGGTAAAACTACTACTACTCACCTGATTGAATTTTTACTCACCAAAGCTAAATTACCAACAGCTTTGATGGGGACTCTCTACACTCGTTGGGCTGGTTTTGAACAAACGGCTGCTCATACTACACCCTTCGCGGTGGAACTACAACAGCAACTAGCACAGGCTGTAAAAGCTGGTTGTGAGTTTGGCGCGATGGAAGTCAGTTCCCATGCTTTAGCCCAAGGCCGTGTCCTGGGTTGTCCATTTGAGGTGGGGGTGTTTACTAACCTCACCCAAGACCATTTGGACTATCACAGCGATATGGAAGATTATTTTGGGGCGAAGGCGTTGTTATTTAGCCCTGAATATCTGAAGGGACGGGCAATTATTAATGCTGATGACCCCTACGGTAACCGATTAATTGCCGCTTTGAATCCTGAAAAAGTATGGAGTTACAGCGTTAATGATGCCGATGCTCATTTGTGGATGAGTGATTTAAGTTATGAACCAAATGGTGTGAGTGGTATGCTGCATACACCAGAGGGTAATGTAACTTTCCGATCGCCTCTAGTCGGTCAATATAATTTAGAAAATCTGTTGGCAGCCGTCGGTGCAGTTTTACATCTGGGGTTAGATTTGCAATTAGTCGCAGCCGCTATTCCTGAATTTCCGGGAGTTCCGGGACGGATGGAGAGGGTGCAGATTAGTCCTGACCAAAAAATTAGCGTCATTGTGGATTATGCCCACACACCGGATAGCTTAGAAAACCTACTCAAAGCAGCTAGGCCGTTTATTCCAGGGAAAATGATCTGTGTTTTTGGCTGTGGTGGCGATCGCGATCGCACCAAACGCCCCAAAATGGGTAAAATTGCCGCAGAGTTAGCAGACGTGGCGGTAGTCACCTCCGATAATCCCCGCACTGAAGACCCAGAAAAGATTTTAGAGGATGTTTTAGCAGGCATACCCGACACCATACAACCGCTAGTAATTTGCGATCGCGCTACCGCTATTCGTACCGCCATTCTCCAAGCCCAACCCGGAGACGGTGTGTTACTGGCTGGCAAAGGTCATGAAGACTACCAAATTCTCGGCACAGAAAAAATCCACTTTGATGACCGAGAACACGCACGCGCCGCTTTGCAATCTAGAGGTGATTGAGGAATTGGGGACTGGGAGAGAATTTACTTCTTCCTTCCCCTACACCCCTACACACCAATTAATTAATACTTTTTAAGTATTTTAGGTGTCAAAAAGTATATAAATAAGTGAAAATCAATGACATAATTATTTCTTTCTTCCCCTAATTTTTATTTGTCGCGTTTGACCCATGAATGATTCTCTGCATAAGGATTTTTCCGTTTATCAGCTAGCGTTAGGAGTGGACTCTCCCCCCCAAGCATTTCCTCTTAATCCTGCTACGCTGCTCTCATTAGTCAGAGCAACAATAGATTTACTGATTGAACGGCAGATCAATGCAACGATATGGTTTAAACTCCCACCGGGAAAAATTTGGTACACAGAATTAATTCGCTATCAGTCATCAGCGAGAACAGTAAGTACCATATACAAATGTCAACCCAAGGAGAAGAAAGCAGAAGCAGAAGCAGAACCAGAAAGTGAGGAAAATTTGACTTCCTCATCTCCTTTAGATTGCCGTCATATAAGTTTGGAATCAATACCAAATAGTCACATTAGCTGTGAATATTTTCTGATAGTTTTATCACCAAATTTTTGCAGTGTAGTGGTAGCATATCAACCAATCAAAAAAGATAAAAGTCAAGTTTTAAGCAAGGAAAATGCTAATAAGAGTCAACCTTTATTAACTCTTATTAGCATTGATAGCAAAGTTATTCAAATAATTTTAGATGGGTTAAAGCAGGAGATTAAATCGGAATTAGATACAATTGCACCTACGGATTTCATTTGTCCAACTGCATCAGAACCAGGATTGATTAGTCAATTATTTGCCAAGCAAATCCAGCGACAAGATGAAATCAATCGGCAAATTAGAACTGAACGAATTTCTAAGTTAAAAGAAAAAAATCAAAACTTACACAAGAAAGAACGCCTGAAAGATGAATATTTAAGTAACGTCTGTCAAGAGTTGCGGACACCCCTAACCCAGATTAAAACAGCCCTCTCGTTGTTGAATTCACCAAATATTAAACCCAACCAACGACAACGTTATTTACAAATGCTCAATAGTCAGTGCGATCGCCAGAGTATTTTGATTACAAGTCTACTGGATCTCGTCCAACTAGAGCATAACTTAGAAAATACAACCCTAGAACTGGTCAAACTTGCAGATATTGTCCCTGGGGTAGTCAGCACTTACCAACCTCTAGCCCAAGAAAAAGGTATCATGTTAGCCTACACTGTACCCACTGATCTACCAGCTGTTTGGTGCGTCACTGGTGGACTTAAACAGATAGTGATTAATCTACTACATAACAGCATCAATTTTACTGCCAACGGTGGTCAAGTCTGGGTTAGAGCCAAATTTCATGGCGAATATGTCCAACTAGAAGTACGCGACACAGGTATTGGTATTGCTGAAAGTGAAATTCCCAAAATCTTTGAGTGCTTTTATCGCGTGCGTTCAGGAGTCAGCGACGAAATTAATGGTGCTGGTTTAGGTTTAACAATTGTGCAGCGATTATTGTGGCATTGCGGTGGTTCAATTAATGTCAAAAGTAAGCTAGACGAGGGATCTCTTTTTACTGTGCAGTTAGCAACAGAAAGTAATAAAGCTATCAATGCAGGCAAAGCAAATATCTGAATCATGATGTAACAAGGAAGAGAAAAGTATTGATAACTGATAACTGTTGAAAACTATAGACCAACTACCCTACTGCCCTAAGTTATTATCATCAAGTAGTTTTTATTCCTCTCAATGATCTCTAAAAAACTTAATCTTAGTTTAGTTTTACTGATGGTTAGTACACATATTTGTGTAACTCAGCAACTCGTTCAAGCTCAAACCCCATCTGCACCATCAAATACCACTAAATCAATTTGTTCGGCTCAAATCGGCACAGCTATAGATGCAATAGTTAATCGTCCCCTATTTAATCGAGTCCGATGGGGAATTTTAGTCAAACCACTGTCATCTGTAAAAACTCTCTATAGTCGAGATAGCCAAAAATATTTTATTCCTGCTTCCAACACCAAACTGCTGACTACAGCTGCTGCACTGCAACATTTGGGTGCAAACTTTCGCTTCCGTACCTCGATTTATCAAAATGAGAATAGTATTTTTAGCGTTGTGGGTAGAGGCGATCCCAGCCTTAATGATACCCAATTAAAAGCACTCGCCCAACAGCTAAAACAGAAGGGTATCACTCAAATTCAGCAGTTAATTGCCGACGATAGTTATATTCAAGGTGATATTGTAAACTCTACTTGGCAATGGGAAGATTTACAGTCAGATTATGGTGCGCCAGTTAATAGTTTTATTTTAAATCAAAATGTTTTTGGCTTAGAAATAAGACCCCAAAGTGTCGGTCAAACTTCGCAGTTAGGGTGGAAAGATCATAATGAAGCAAGACAGTGGTTATTAGTTAATCGGTCTGTGACAGTTGCAGAAAATCAACCGAGTTACATCAGTGTTAGCCGCGATTTAACTGGTAAAATACTGCGAATAGAAGGACAAGTAGCAGCTAATTCCCAACCATATTTAGTAAGTTTACCTGTCGTTGACCCCAATTATTACTTTTTAAGGCGTTTCCGTACAGTTTTAGCAACAGAACAAATTGCTTTGGGACAAACATTAGTTGCTAATAGGAGCAATAATCAACAGGAATTAGCATTTGTGCAGTCACCGCCTTTATCGGAGTTAGTTATGGAAACTAACCAAAATAGTAACAATCTCTATGCAGAAGCACTTTTGCGAGCTTTAGCTTTTCAACAATCCAAACAAGCAAATCAAAACACTGCGGATATAGGGTTGGAAGTTCTCAAAAAAAGTTTAACTCAGTTGGGAGTTGACCCCACAGGTTATAGATTGGTAGATGCTTCCGGTTTATCACGACGGAATTTAATTACCCCTGAAGCATTGGTACAAACTTTGCAGGGAGTAGCGAAAACCCCAGTTGCCAATTTGTATCGTGCATCTTTACCTATAGCTGGAAAAAGTGGCACTTTACGTAATCGTTTTCGTAATACTCCGGCGGAGGGAATTTTTCAAGCCAAAACAGGTACATTAAGTGGTGCAATTTCCCTCTCAGGATATATGAATCCGCCTGAATATGAGCCTATAATTCTCAGTATTATGGTAAATCAATCGGAACAACCTGCAAGTGTTTTACGGCAAGCAATGGATGAGATAGTGGTGTTGTTGGCACAGTTACAGCGTTGTTAAAACTGAGAATTCTACAAACCACGCCTGCATTTCTCGCAAGACTGTTTAATGAACATAAATTGTGTAACCCCGGTTTTTGCAAAAACCGGGGTTATGTATGCCTGTAATAACATTTTTTCCTACCTTACTTGCTATCAAGTCAAATCCAGCTAGGAGATTAAACTGGGACTAAAACCAATTCAAATACTGTTTGGGATTTACAATCAATACTGAATTGTAGGTTTTTTTAGCTGACCAAATCAACCAAAGCATCATCACGGAAGCGAACTACACTTGAGACTAGGCAGCCACGATAATGTTCCGAGGTAAATACTGAAAGTGTGATGTTCATCTGCTCAGTGTTTGAAATGCTTTTAACTTTACAGATTTGCATTTTGTTATTGCAGTAGGCAACTATGCGATCGCCAGCTTTGACATCTAATGCTCTGATTTTCAATTGAGCCTCAAAATAATTAAGAAATTTACCTTCTGCAAGTAAAATATATTGCTATATCTAACTTGCTCAATAGCTTATATCCTTATTATATAGGAATGTGTAACTAAAATAAACACAAAAATAAAAACGCGCTTAAATATTAACTCTGCACGAAAGAAACAGCCCAAAGCTTGATGTGATGCAAAAAAGGTTCAGGCGAATACACCTGAACCTTTACTAACTCAAATTAATTTTTCAACTAAGCGGTTAGCTTTCAATGGCTGAGTTGTTAACCTTAGTAGCGGTTGCTTTTACCATAGCTACCACGATTACCACCACCACCGCCACCACCAAATGAACCTCTCTCTTCTCTGGGTTTAGCCTTGTTCACTTTCAGGTCACGTCCCATCCATTCTGCACCATTTAGTGCATCAATAGCTGCTGTTTCTTCAGCTTCTGTACCCATTTCTACAAAACCGAAGCCGCGTAAACGGCCTGTTTCACGATCAGTGGGTAACTGAACACGTTTCACAGAACCGTATTCTGCAAAAACGGCATTTAGATTTTCTTCTGTAACGTCGTAAGAAAGATTTCCTACATAAACTGACATAGACTGTCTCCGAAATCGTAAGTGTGTAGAGATTTATATTTCGGAGAAAAGTTTGTCAATACCAAAAGCCAAAAGCCTGTCAATACTAAAAACAAATGCTGTTAACCGAATTAATTCTCAACTCCCATCATGACATAGGAGACAACTTTTGGAGACCAACTTAGAAAAAATGTTATATAAAGTTATATAAGCAATTAATCTAAGTAAGTAGCCAGCACAAATTTTGTACACCAAGACGGCTACTTATCGCGAGAATATGTTGAGGGGGCAAGGGGGCAGTCGCATAGGCGATCGCAAAATCAATCATAAATCATTAAACCTATCATTTTGGATGAAATTGATAATTCATAGAGACGTAGCCACGTCTCTACATTATTTTCCTGATATCTTGGATGACTTTAAGCGGGAATGAACTTGAGGGATACACCATTCATACAATAACGCTGGCCTGTGGGTGCAGGCCCATCTTCAAAAACATGGCCTAGATGCCCACCACAACGGCTACAATGTACTTCCACTCTCGTCATGAAAAACGACCGATCTACAGTAGTAGCAATTCCACCTTCGATGGGGTCAAAAAAGCTAGGCCAGCCAGTACCACTGTTAAATTTAGTGTCAGATTTAAACAAAGGCTGTTCACAAGCGGCACAGATATAAGTACCCGCACCATATTGCTTATCGAGTGGGCTAGTAAAAGCGCGTTCCGTACCATGTTGACGTAGAACGCGAAACTGTTCTGGCGATAAAATCGAACGCCATTCAGCATCAGGTTTAGTAATTTCAAACTTAGTATTAGAAGTTGCCATGATGTTTGACCTCTGTAAAAGAATCGGTGGTAATAAAGCTGTGCCAACTAATGCAGCACCAGTTTTGAGAAAATAGCGTTTGTGCATATATCTATATTATGGACATTGGACAATTCAATTTTGAATGGAAATTGAATTTAAAATCCCATCTTCTTGACAATTCGGTTTTCTCATAAACTATCAAAGAGGCAAGACCAAAACTAGGGCGTTCGCGTAGCGTGCTGTTAGGCAAAGTCCAAGTTGCTGCACTCCCCCGTGAGTACAGAAGCCAACACTGTACTTGGTATTCCAAGTCAATGTGGGTAGTTCACAATACTAAATTTATATGTAAAATATCGAATGTATAATTTAAAACTTTAGATTAATCTATTATACAAATTATTTTATAGTCGGTATTTATATTCCCTATGAACCCAGCAAACGAAGAGGATGATCAAAGTAGTGTTGAGGCACAATCAGTAAATCTGACACAGCAGTTAATGCTACATCGCATCAGCAACCGTATTCGACAATCATTAGAACTGCAAGAAATCCTGTCTGCAACAGTTGCGGAAGTTCGGTTATTTTTGGGAACAGATCGAGTCAAGATTTACCAGTTTCAACTAGATGGTCACGGTTTAGTCATTGCAGAATCAATTTGCGAAGATCGCCTCCCCTCACTATTAGACCTGCATTTTCCAGCCGATGACATTCCACCTTATGCCCGCGAACTTTATTTACGCGCACGTCAACGCACAATTATTGATTTTGACTCCCATCAGATTGGCATCAGCCCATTAGACTGTATAGAAACAGGTAATTCTCTAGAGTTTCCAGATATTCGCTATCGTCCCATAGATCCTTGTCATCGAGAGTACATGAATGCTATGGGAGTAAAATCTTCTGTGGTAGTGCCGATTGTCATCGAAGCCACAAATTCCAGTAAAACTCTACTACCATCTTTGCCTAGCAATAACTACCTTTGGGGTTTACTAGTATCCCATCATTCAGAACCACGAATCGTTACCCAAGAAGAATTATTGTTTATTCAGTCGGTTGTCGATCAGGTGTCGATCGCGATCGCCCAATCAATTCTGCTCGAACGTGTGCGCGAACAAGCCAAACAGGAAGCCCATATCAACCATGTCACCACATTACTCCACACCACACCCACAGTCCAACTCCAAGCAGCACTTGAGGAAGTTGTTCAGGTCTTTCAGGGATCTGGTGGTCGCTTGTATCTATCAAGTGAAAATTCTACTCAGAAGGCTGAAATCTATGTCTGCGGTACACAACCAGAACCCCTGGATCGGGCAAGTGGTAGACCAATTGAGGAGAATATCCTGTGGCAGAAGTATCTCAGCTCAGTATTAGTGAAAAATGATGACCAACCTGGTGCAAATAGAGCTGGCAAACCCTGGTCAGTGCAATGGATGCGGGCAATGTATGCTCTCAAGGAAGTGCCGCAAACATTAGAAACTGAAACTGATATTTGGGCGATCTCTGACATCTACAAAGAACCTCTGTTTCGTACCCTGATTGCTGCATTTGAAGCAACGCAGATTCGGGGTGTACTGATCATGCCTCTTTATTTTGGTCAGGAAGTGCTAGGTAGCCTCAGTATTTTTCGGGATGAGGTTGACCAAACACTACTGTGGGCGGGTTATCATCAACCCGACACACGCCAATTGTCGCCCCGCAAATCCTTTGAGGCCTGGCAGGAAATTAAAAAAGGTCAAGCACAAGCATGGATAGAGGCTGATATCCGCCTCGCTCAAGCCATGAGTGAACGGTTTTCCTCTGCTGTCAAACAGTACCAACTATACAATCAAGTGCAAATGCTCAATGCCAATTTAGAGCAACAGGTACAAATTCGCACAGTAGAGTTGCAGCAATCAACTATCATCGCCGACCAAAAGCGAACTTTGGCGGAGAAACTTGCCAAGGATTTATCAATTTTTGCCGAGCAACAGCAGACATTGATGGGTGTAATTACCAAAATTCGGGAATCTTTGGACTTAAGCAAGATATTTAAAGCCACTACTCAAGAAGTCCGCCAACTGCTGAATGCTGATCGTGTAGCGGTGTTTCGTTTTGCTCCTGACTCTGATTTTACATTAGGCGAAATTATCTCCGAGGATGTACGTACAGGCTATGTTTTGGGAATAAATATCCCCATCAAAGATGGTTGTTTTCGTAACTATGTCACGCATCACTCTGACAAAAAATCTTATGCTCTTGATGACATCGACCAAGCAGAAATAGATCCTTGCTATGTGGCAACTCTGACTAAATTTCAGATTAAAGCCTATCTAATAGCCCCTCTGTTTATCGGAGAAACACTTTGGGGTTTACTGTGTATTCACCAGTGTTCAGGTGCGCGTCATTGGCGGAAAAAAGAAAAAGAATTTATCACTCAAATTGCTACACAGTTAGGTGTGGCAGTAAAACAGGCAAAACTGCTAGAGCAAGCAGAGAATATGAAAACAGCAGCAGATGCCGCTAACCAAGCCAAGAGCGAATTCCTGGCTAGCATGAGTCATGAACTACGGACACCCCTCAATGCCATCTTGGGAATGTCTGAAGGTCTACAGGAAAACATTTTTGGGGAATTAAATTCACGACAAAAAAAGGCGATCGCCACAATTGAAAGTAGCGGTGAACATCTACTGGCTTTGATTAATGACATCTTGGATCTGACAAAAATTGAGTCTGGCAAAGTGGAATTGCAGATTGAGCCAGTCTCTATTAAAAACTTGTGCAATTCTAGTATGAGTTTTGTCAAGCAAATAGCTGATAGCAAAAATATTGAACTAAATATAGACATTCCCTGCGACCCTGATGAAATTGCCTTAGACGAACTGCGGACTCGCCAAATACTCATTAACCTGTTGAGTAATGCTGTCAAATTCACTCCGTCAGGAGGCTCGGTGACACTCAAGGTTTGGCTGGAGGAGACACAGAAGACAGGGGAGAATGACTCATGCCAAATCCGCATTACCCCCGGATCCCAAGTTCCCGAACCCCTAATCCCTAATCCCCAGTCCCCTAAGATCAAATTCTCTGTCAACGATACCGGTATTGGCATTGCTCAAGCAGATATACCCAAGTTGTTCCAATCTTTTGTGCAAATGGATAGCAGCCTGAATCGTCAGTATGCTGGCACAGGTTTAGGATTGGCATTGGTTAGCCGCTTGGTAGAACTGCAAAATGGCAGTATTGATCTGGTAAGTAAGGAGAGAGAGGGAAGTTGTTTCACTGTCACCTTACCTTATTTTGAAATACCAGATAGGAAAAAGCTCCAAGCATTACCGCCAAAAACAACTTCTGAGGAGAGACAATCTACCCTATTAACTAGTTGTGTACCAAAACAATTGCAGATTCTGCTAGCAGAAGATAATCAAGCCAACATCGATACCTTTTCTGCCTACCTAACTGTGCGGGGATATCAGGTAATTGTGGCCAAAAATGGCGAGGAGGCAATTAACCTTGCACAAGAGTACAAACCCGATGTAATTTTGATGGATATCCAGATGCCCGGAATTGATGGACTAGAAGCCATAGGACTGATCCGCAATGTATTAGAACTAGCCCAAGTCCCCATTATTGCCCTGACAGCCTTAGCCATGCCTGGCGATCGCGAGAAATGTTTGGCAGCAGGGGCTAATGAGTATCTAGCTAAACCAGTGCATTTAAAAGAACTCCAATCAACAATCGACCGATGTTGTGAGTTGTGAGTGCTGAGTAGAAATAAAAAAACCCTCATAAAAAATTATGAGGGTTTTTTGATATTTATATCACTGCTTAAGAGCGGAAGCGTCTTTTACT
Organism: Anabaena sp. UHCC 0399; assembly: GCF_034931465.1. Taxonomy (NCBI): domain Bacteria; kingdom Bacillati; phylum Cyanobacteriota; class Cyanophyceae; order Nostocales; family Nostocaceae; genus Anabaena; species Anabaena sp. UHCC 0399. The sequence continues at coordinate 89,961 of NZ_JAYGGZ010000005.1, forward strand.
CTGCTTGTGCAAGGCAATTTTCTTGCGCTTGGACTTTTCAATAGGCGTTTCAAAGTGACGGTGCTTCCTCATATCTTGAAAAATCCCCGCCTTGGAAACTTCTCGCTTAAATCGACGTAAGGCTGATTCAATGTGTTCATTATCGCCTACCACTATTTGGGTCATTATCCCTCCTCCTAAATTGGCTTAATTAATGGCTTATCATGGTAAGCCGTCCCGTTGGCTAAAGTGCAAAACAATTCAGACTTTTGATATAACCTGAAAATTCGCTAGAAAAATTTCAGCTTTCAAAATTTAGTAGCGGTTACGTCCACCACCACCTCCACCATATCCTCCCCCACGATTTCCACCACCAAATGAACCTCTGTCTTCTTTGGGCTTGGCTTTGTTGACTTTGAGGTCACGACCCATCCATTCAGCACCGTCAAGGGCTTCAATGGCAGCTGTTTCTTCAGCTTCAGTTCCCATTTCCACAAAAGCAAAACCGCGTGGACGGCCTGTTTCACGGTCAGTGGGTACTTGAACCCGCTTTACAGTACCATATTCTGCAAAAACAGCACTCAAGGTATCTTGGGTAACTTCGTAAGAGAGGTTGCCTACATAAATTGACATCGATGATCTCCAAAATTATTACTGTGTAGAGATTTAAATTTCGGAGAAAAACCTGTCAAGACCAAAAGGGAAAAACCTGTCAATACTAAAAACAAAGATGCTCACCGAATTAACTCTCCTTTTATAGGATGACATAGAAGCCGATTGTCTGCATCCAGTAGATGGTTAATAAGTGATGTAATGAAAGTTAAGATTAGCTACTACCAAGAGTTTCCCCATCTCCAGCCATTAATTATGCCAAATCTTTAATGCGGGTTCTCCGTTCGACAATCTCCTGGAGTAAGCATTGAGGCCGCAGGGGGCAGGGAGCAAGGGCGAGGGTTTGCAGCTTTGATGATTATGAAAATGGTGCAATTTAAATGACGATTAGCTTATCAAGGTTATATAGCGCAAAAGCCCGGAATACAATTCTTTTGACTTTTGACTAATGCTAGAAATGTGGCAATGGCAATCCATCTTGAAATACTAACAATTCTCCCGGTTTGATTGGTGTCCAAACCTCGTTATCTGTAAGGGGGGTAGTAGCTATGACGGCAACGCGATCGCTGAATGTGGTCAATTCCCTAAAATCTACAGTCATATCTTGGTCTATCAAGTGAGCCGCCGCAAAGGGTGCTTGACGGACTATGTAGCTAAGTTTAGTTGAACAGTGCGTAAAAAAATGTTCTCCATCAGAGAGTAAGTAATTAAAAATACCTATATTAGCTAATTTTTCTGTAACTTTTTGCAGTACAGAATATATTTGCTCTAAAGGAGGTTTACCTTGAGGAAAGCTTTGTCTCAGGGTTTCTAGAATTAAGCAAAAGGCTTTTTCACTATCAGTATTACCCACAGCCTGATAAAAACCTTGATGTTCTGGATCAAAATCTGGCAAATTGCCGTTATGCGCAAATACCCAATACCGTCCCCAGAGTTCCCGGCGAAACGGATGACAATTTTGTAAGGCGACTTCCCCTTGGGTAGCCTTACGAATATGAGCGATCACATGGGTAGAGTGGATGGGATAACGCCTCACCAATTCTGCGATCGCAGAATTGATAGAGGGTTTAGCATCTAAAAATATTCGACATCCTTTACCTTCAAAGAAGGCAATCCCCCAACCATCACTATGATGATCTGTTCTTCCTCCCCGTGCGGAAAACCCTTCAAAGGAAAAGCAGATATCGGTTGGCACATTGCAATTCATTCCCAGCAGTTGACACATTGATATTGCAGTTTCTGAATTTTTGACTCATGCCTCAGAATTAAGATACTTCAGAATGCGATCCATATTTTGGTGCGATCGCTGCATTTTAGCGAATGGGGAGTCAGAAGAAGCCGGGGTGCAAGGGGTGCAGGGGAAGCTAAGGAAACAACAAAGAATCTTTTGATTTGTTTCTGCCCAATACCTATGTTCATATTTGGCTGCGCAATTTTTTCAGATAAACTGCCTGATTAGACTGTAACAAACTACGCAATACTACTCATGAAAAATATTTATCTTCTAGGGTTCTCAATTGAATACTTGAGGTTTTTTCTGATCTCAATCCTCTAAATATTGATCCCCAAATTCAATTAAGCGGTATTCATGTAAGCGAGTCTACTTATAAATGATTTCTTTAATATAACTTAATACCAATTTTAGGTGTTTTTACTGAAGATATTACTTATGAAAAACCTAATTATTAAAACAGTTAAGTAACTAATAAATTTGTTACATAACTATAGATTTTGTTTTGAAATTACATTTTTATAAACTCAAAAAATAATGAATACTTGTCCCTGTTGCTCTCACAGACTTTTACGGCATATCCGTAGTCATGAAGTCTATTTTTTCTGCCGACAATGCTGGCAAGAAATGCCAGTTTTAAAGAAGACACATAATCACCAATTTCAACCAATGTTTATCGATACAAAGGAGGGATCTTACATCAATACAATCTAATCACACTCACGATGAATGCTAGACATCTCCGAAGAAGAATGTAGAGGCGTAGCAATCCTACGTCTCTCTGATGTTTCCGGATAACATATATTTCATTTCTGGATATGCCTAATGTTGAATTTTATTTTTAAATGTAGAAATTTAATAAAAACTTTGTGTTTCGTGTTTGAAAAGGCGATAACTTATACACTCGCTTAGTTACGTTATAATTCGCTACAGATAATTTATACCGGATCTCTAAAATCTACCTGAAGTAAAAACATCTATCTTTAGTTGAATAAACTATCTGCCTGAAGAAGTAAATATTGCTAAATATTGAATTTTATTTTATAAATTAAAAATCACGGAATAGCTATCGATTTTGTCCTCAACAAGAGAATCGCTTCAGGCAGAAAACTAAAGAATGAAATACTGGATAACTAAAGTAGTAATCTTGACTTTTTTATTGTATAACTTATTACTAAATACCAATTATGCCAGAGCCGACCAGCTTGCAAATCCTGATGTTCAGCAATTAACCGCAGTCTCGATAGGGGAAAAATTAGCAATTGCTGACAATAATCTTGGGGAGAGTAGAAAAGAAGATTTTTGGCAATTTCGAGAGCTATTTAAGGGAAAAAACAAATTAGAGGGACTTTTCACACTTTATAGTCGGGAGAATTCTGGGGAAATTTACTTGGAAATTCAGCCAGAACAACTAAATAAAAATTATTTAGCTACAGTGACATTAGAATCAGGTATTGGTGAGGCGGGGATTTATAGCGGATTACCGCTTGCTGATTACCTGTTTTATTTTTGCCGAGTTAACAATAATTTGCACTTTGTTGTGCGTAATGTTAAATTCCGTACAGAACCAAGTGAAGCAGAACAGCGATCGCTAGCTCGTTCTTTTAGCGACTCAGTTCTTTATTCACTGGAAATAGAAAGTATTGATCCGCGTAGTAAAAATATTCTAATTAATCTGGACGATCTGCTCATGCAGGATTTTCCTGGATTAACTCCCCTCTTGAAATACTCTTTACGGGCTGATTATCGGCTAGAAAGGAGCAAATCTTATTTTGGTGATGTCAAAAGCTTCCCAGAAAATGTAGAAATTGATGCAATATATGGTTTTTCATCACCAGAAGGAGCAGATTTAGTCACTTTACCCGATAGTCGCTCCCTTACCTTGAAAGTACACTACAGTTTTTCTCAACTTCAAGAACACAACGGCTATATTCCCAGGTTAGCTGATGACCGAGTGGGATATTTTATTACTGCCTTCCAAGACTTCTCGAACAATCACAGCCAAGAACCCTTTGTACGTTATGTCAACCGTTGGCATCTCGAAGCATCCAATCCCAACGCACCCTTATCACCACCCAAACAGCAAATTGTGTTTTGGATTGAGAATGCTGTACCCCCGCAGTATCGTGAGGCTATTCGTGAAGGTGTGCTGATGTGGAACAAAGCATTTGCCAAAGCAGGATTTGAAAATGCGATCGCAGTCCAACAAATGCCAGATGATGCTGACTGGCAACCAGGGGATGTTCGCTACAACACCATTCGCTGGTTTAATTCTTTAGATGCAGGTTTTGCCAAAGGGCCAGTACGAATTAACCCCCTCACCGGCGAAATCTTAGATGCAGATATTATCATCGATGCCAACATGGTGCGATCGGTTCAGCAAGAATATCGCGCACTGATGGAAGAAAATAACCTATGTCAAGAGGCAGGAAGCAAAAGGCAGGAGAAATATATTAAGCAGGTGTATTCCCCTACACCTCTACCCAATTCATCGGAATCTTGCTATAGCCAACATACTTCAGAGCAAGCTGCTATGGGGGCATTGGCGTTATCACTGTTGCAAAATACTCAACCGAGTAGTGAGGCGATGCAGGATTATGTACATCAATATTTGCGTTATCTCATCGCCCATGAAGTCGGACACACTCTCGGTTTGCGTCACAACTTCCACGGCAGCACTATGTTAACGCCGGAAGAATTAAATAACACTGAAATCACCCATAATAAAGGTTTAGTTGGTTCGGTGATGGACTATCTACCGGTGAACATCGCACCACAGGGAGTCCAGCAAGGTGAATATTTCCCCAGTGTGATTGGCCCTTACGATGAATGGGCAATTGAATATGGATATAAAAACAGTCCTCACGCCGTCGGTGAGATGATCCATCCAGAAGCGGAAAAGAGCTTTTTGCAGCAGATTGCCTTGGCATCACCTCAACCAGAGTTATCTTATGCAACTGATGAAGATATCTGGGATATCAATCCTCTAGCCAATGTTTGGGATATGAGTAGTGATGTACTAGTTTATTCCCAGTGGCAAATGGATAATGCCCGTGTGATGTGGCAACGCCTGGATGAGCATTATTTACCACGAGGAGAAAGCTATAGTAATCTGCGCGTCTTATTTAATCGAGTCTTGAAATATTATTTTCGTAACGCCAACTTACTTTCTCAATATATTGGTGGAGAATCGTTTCGCCGTGTTCATGCTAGTGATGATAGTTCATGGGCATTTGTACCAGTTCCACTGCTGAGACAACGTCAAGCATTGGCGAAGTTACAAGAGTATGTGTTTGCTGAGGATGCTTTTAGTTTCTCGCCACAGTTGCTAAATCAGCTAGCACCATCACGCTGGCAACACTGGGGAAGCTTTGCGCCCAATAACCGCCTTGACTATCCCATTCATGAAAGTATTTTAAGTTATCAAAGGGGAATATTGCGATCGCTATTTGACGGTGAACGTCTCAATCGTTTACGGGATCTAGAATTAAAAACCCTAGTTGGGCAAGCACTTTCCATCCCGGAATTATTCGACACCTTGCAACAAGGCATTTGGACAGAAGTTTTAGCTTCTGGGAAACCACAGGCAATTTCGAGCATCCGGCGTTCCTTGCAACAAGAACATCTGAATATTTTGCTAGAAATGGTCTTACATCAATATGATGTACCTGAAGATGGCAGGACACTGGCTTGGTATGAATTACGCCAACTGCAAAACGCCATTAATACCCAGGTAAAACAATTTGGGGAAAAACTGGATACTTATACTTTAGCCCACTTAGAATTTTCTAGCGATCGCATTACAAAAGCATTAAACGCACAATTATTTTCACAGTAAAAAGTGATGCGTGCTGAGTAAGAAGAGTATTCAGCACTATCAACGATGATGAAATTTTCTTTACCGAAAATATGGGTCTAAAGCCCCGTCCTTCTAGGACGGCTTTTTGTGATAGAGTTAAATTGTCTCAGGTAGAATATCCGCCGATACAGGACGACTCAAATGAGTGAAACACGACGGGTCGGGAAACAATAAAGACAACTCGGTGGCGAAAACGAGTGTAATCATAGCTAGCGAAATCAACACAGTAGCACAAACCAGAAAACAAAAGATTTTTGTCCATAAACGTATCGTGAGGCGCACGAAAACGCTAGTTTTATACTAGTAAGTCTCTGAAGATGTAGCCCTCTGGGGTCAGCTAAGTTAAGCTCGTTAATTGGTTCTGTTGAACGGTTAATTGGTTTAAGCATTGCCAGTAATGGATAGTTGATTTTAAGGCGTGTCGATGAAAGAGAAAGCCTAAAAAGTGATTTTTAGAATCACCGCCCTAAAAGTGCGGTGAGAACGTCAACTCTGCCTTCGTTTTCGCTGGCGAGGCAATTTATCGGCTGCACAGAGAATGCCAGTTTGAGGATGAATATAGAAGTGATCGTAATGGCTGACATTTAACTGAATGCGGTAGCCCCGATAAGGCTGACTGTAAAGACTACCATCAATTATTTCTACATGACGTTCAACATAGTCCCACACATGAGCCAGAACGTGTTGTCCTGTCATTGTGTTGGGATCTAATTTTTTACACAGTTCGCTGTAAACATCATTCCACGGTTGTCCGACTTGCGATCGCAAAAACCGACGTAGAGGGCTGAGATGATCTGAAAGATATTTAGTTCTGTTTGTTGCTTTAATCAGGTAGGGATTCAACAATCCATCTTGACTCGCTTCCTCAGTCAGTTTGTGTAATTGCTTTTTGAAGCCTGTCAGCTTTTTAAGGCTAATTCTCATCCCATGTCGAGGACGTTCAATCACAATTTTGCTCAAACGATGTTCGCTCATCCTCAAATTATTTAAATATATTTGTATTAAATTTCCCAGCCTGTTTTCCTGTGTTATCTAAAGACTTGGGATTATTCACATTTAAAAACAGAAAACAATCTCTCATTAGATATAAAAATATTTAGGTATTTGCTGATTATCTATTTTTACGACACTTGACTAGTTATATTTATTAATCAATAATAACAAAATTGCTGAAATCGTAATTAAATACTGCACATAAAATGGAATTATTAATATTTTTTTGGCATAGAACAAGGGAAACGAAGACAGCATTAACCTTGGTAGTGAGAACAATTAAACATTTTATAGGATGCAGGCTAAAATAGTTGATGTTTGCGCTTTTATCTGTAAGTGGATAACAGCAACTCAAAAATCCACAACTACAGACTCAACTCTAGTAGGGGATTTTGTAAAACAGCACCAAGAGTAAACACACTATTAACATTTCACCAACTAGTATGTCTAGTTGGGAGGAATATTACAACCTAGTTATGAGTCATCCCTCCTGCCTAACCATCCTGTTGATTGATAATTGCATCGAAGAGCGGGTAATATTTCGTCAGTTTTTGCAGGAGGATAGCCTATATAACTATCGTATTTTGGAATTTGAAACGGCAACACAGGCAATGGCATGGTGTCAGCAGGGGATATCAGATATTATTTTGCTAAATTTTAGGTTGCCCGATGGAAATGGACTGGCGTTTTTGGAAGAATTTAGGAAACTTGTGAGTAATACACAATCTGCGATTATCCTGTTGACAGAAGAGGATAATGCAGCGATCGCAGTTCGGGCGATGAAAAGCGGCGCACAAGATTATTTAGTCAAAAGCAAACTCACACCGGCAACTCTACAAAAGGCAATTCATGATGCAGTGGAACAGAGGCATCTGCATTGGCAATTAGAACAAAGTCGGGAACAAAAACAACTTATTAGTGCGATCGCTTTACGGATTCTTCAATCACTGAATTTAAAAGAGATTTTAGCTGTTACAGCAAAAGAAGTGCGCCAGTTTTTACAGACAGATAGGGTAGTAGTTTATCAATTTGACTCAGATATGAGCGGTACTGTAGTGGCGGAGTCAGTGCTGCCAGGTTGGACGGTAAGTTTGGGGAAACAGATTCAGGATACCTATTTTCAACAGAGAACGGGAGCAGAATATAGCCTAGGAAAAACACGGGCAATCAATCATATTGATCAAGCTGACTTAACAGACTGTCATGTGCATCTGCTGGAACAATTTGAAGTCAAAGCTAATTTAGTCGTGCCAATTGTGGTGAGAAATCGCTTATGGGGGTTATTAATTGCTCACCAATGTACTGCACCACGTCAGTGGCAATCAGTAGAACTAGAATTATTAGATCAACTAGCATTACAAATAGCGATCGCCATTCAACAAGCAAGTGCTTACGAGATAGCGCATACACAACTGAGAGAACGCAAACGCACCGAGAAAACTCTCAGAGAAAGTCAAGAACGCTGGCATTTAGCACTACGCGGCAGCAATGATGGGATTTGGGACTGGAATGTCAAAACTAATCAGGTGTTCTTCTCGGCACGCTGGAAACAAATGCGGGGCTTCATGGAGGATGAAATTAGCTCCAGCTTAGAAGAATGGTTCATCCGCATACATCCCGACGATCGCGATCGCGTCATGATGGCGGTGGCTGACTATTTTGCCCACAAAACTCTATTCTTCCAAGAAGAATATCGAGCGCAATGCAAAGATGGTTCTTACCTGTGGGTATTAGACCGGGGTCAAGCACTATGGGATGAAGCAGGCAACGTCACACGGATGAGTGGTTCAGAAACAGATATTACCACTCGTAAACAAGCAGAAGCTCAGTTTTTTGACCTGATCAATCTGCAACAAGCCATCCTAGAATGCACCGATTATGCAATCATTTCTACCAACTCTCAAGGTATAATTCAAACCTTTAACACTGCTGCCCAGAAAATGTTGGGTTATACAGCCGAGGAAGTGGTGGGTCAAGTAACTCCACTCATCTTTCACGACCCGGAGGAACTCAAGGCACAAGCACAAGCACTCTCACAAGAACTGGGGTGTGAAATTGCCCCTGGTGGCGAATTGATCCTCAAAAATCAGTTAGGTAGCAGTCAGGATGAGTGGACGTTTATTCGTAAAGACGGCTCGCGTTTTCCTGTATCTCTATCGGTTAAGCCCTTATGCAATTCAGCAGGAGAGATAATTGGCAGTGTTGGTATTACCCAAGATATCACCCAACAAAAACAGATTGAAGCCCAACTCAGCAAAAATGCAGCTAACCTCGCTGCTGCCCAAAGGATTGCTCATTTAGGTAGTTGGGAGATGAATTTGCAAACCCAAGAAGTAATCTGGTCAGAAGAAGTCTTTTACATTTTTGGGCGTAATCTTGAGTCTGGTATGCCCAGCTATGACGAGATGCTCCAGAGTATACATCCAGATGATCGTGCGCATCGCGACCTTGTGGTAGAAGAAGCGATCGCCCTGGGGCTATGTTATGAACTAGAGTATCGTTTTTATCGCCCAGATCAAAGTTTACGTTATTTATTTTCACGAGGCGAAGTCATACTTGATGATGATCGTCAGCCAATACAGTTAATCGGCATTATCTTAGATATTACCGAGCGCAAACAAGCTGAACAAGAACTGATCCGTAACAGGGATTTACGGGAGGTAATTTTCAACGAATCTGCCGATGCTTTGTTTCTGGTTGATCCAGTATCACTAATCACTCAGGATTGTAATCGACGAGCAGTAGAATTATTTGAAGCTAATAACAAAGCAGAACTACTGGGGATTGAAGGGCATTCACTCCAGCGTCGTCAATTCTCTCCAGATGAGATGGTTGCCATCGTTGTACAAATAGAGACTGAGGGGTTTTGGAGTCGAGAAATTGAATATGTGACTCGTCAAGGCAATTTTTTTTGGGGAAACATTGCTGCCAAGCCCATTTCTATCGCTGGTCATACCATGAATTTAGTGCGAGTAACTGACATCAGTAATCGCAAGCAAGCTGAACAAGAATTGCATGAATCACGCACAATGCTGCAATTGGTACTAGATACCATTCCCCAACGTGTCTTTTGGAAAGATTGCCAATTAACCTATGTAGGTTGTAATCCCGCATTTGCCAGCGATGCCCAACTATCACATCCCGATGCGGTTATCGGCAAGACAGACTTTGACTTACCTTGGAAAAAACAAGCAGATAATTATCGTGCAGACGATAAAACTGTGATCGCTACGGGAACTTCCAAACTCGGTTATGAAGAACCAATGGGACACCAGGATGGCTCGTATATATGGGTAAGGACAAGCAAAGTTCCCCTGACTAACAGCACAGGTGAGGTGATTGGCATCTTAGGGTCTTATGAAGATATCACCGAGCGCAAACACGCAGAAGCACAATTGAGGCAGACAAATGAGCAATTAGCCAATGCCAACACCGAACTGGCCCGCGCCACTCGCCTCAAAGATGAATTTTTAGCTAATATGAGCCATGAATTGCGAACACCACTCAATGCAATTTTAGGTATGTCTGAGGGGTTTCAGGAAAATGTCTTCGGTGCGATTAATGAACAGCAAGCAAAAGCGATCGCCACCATCGAACGCAGTGGTAGACACCTCCTAGAACTAATCAATGACATCCTCGACTTATCCAAAATTGAATCAGGCAAACTGGAACTACAACTGAGTGACGTGGCGATTAAAAACCTTTGTCATGACAGTTTGGCCTTGATCAAACAGATGGCATGGAAAAAAAATATTCGCCTCATGACTGAGATTCCTGATCATCTTGGCAGTATCCAAGGAGACAATCTCCGTTTGCGTCAGGGACTCATTAACCTACTGAGCAACGCCGTCAAGTTCACCCCAAATGGAGGAACGGTGACGCTTAAGGTTTGGCTCGAAGGGGTAGAGGGGCAGGGGGGCATTACCGCTTCACCGTTTCCAAAGGGTAGGTTTTCCTTATCTCCCTCTGTCCCCAATCCCCAATCCCCTCACATCTGCTTCTCAATCACTGACACCGGCATCGGTATCCTCCCTCAAGACATCAGCAAGCTATTTCAACCTTTTATGCAACTGGACAGCAACCTTAATCGCCAATACAACGGTACAGGTCTAGGTTTGGCACTGGTAAAACGAATTGCTGCCTTACATGGCGGAATGGTCTGTGTCACCAGTCAAGTCAGACAAGGAAGTTGTTTTACTCTTCGTATTCCCTATATAACCAGCGATCATATTCCTATAAACCAGGTAATAGCTTCGTTACCCAAGCACGTCTGTGGTGATTTGCCCGTGATGGATATAGTAGCGAAACCTACTTTGGATCATCCTGTGATTTTGCTGGCAGAAGATCATCAAGCCAACATCGAGACAATGTCCGGCTATCTTGAAAGTCGAGGATATCGTCTGGCGATCGCCAACAATGGCCAACAAGCCATTGACCAGGTTCATCTCCAACATCCCGACTTAATTGTGATGGACATTCAAATGCCTATAATGGATGGATTGGAAGCTATACGGCGTATCCGTGAGCAGCCACAATTTCAGCATATTCCTATAATTGCATTAACAGCACTAGCCATGCCGGGCGATCGCGAAACTTGTCTAGCTGCCGGTGCTAACGAATATTTGACCAAACCTGTAAAACTCAAACAGCTGATAGTGACCATTCAACAACTTTTAACGAGGTAGTGGAAATTTTCAATGACTAATCAACCCTCTATTCTGGTAATTGATGATGAACCGGATAACTTTGATGTTGTTGAAGCGTTATTAGATAGTGAAAACTACCAACTACATTATGCTTCTACTGGTCAACAAGCCATTGCTCGCCTCCATACTTTTCAGCCTGATGTAATTTTGTTAGATGTGATGATGCCTGATCTAGATGGTATGGAAGTATGCCGACAGATCAAATCTGACCCGCAATGGCAAACACTGCCTATTATTATGGTGACAGCATTAACCACTAAAGAAGACCTGGCGCGGTGTGTAGCCGCAGGGGCTGATGACTTTATTAGTAAACCCGTGAACGGTGTGGAGTTAAGAGCTAGAGTTCATTCCATGTTGCGGATCAAGCAGCAGTACGATAAATTACAGACCTTGCTATGTCTACGAGAAGATATGGTCAATATGATTGTCCATGACCTGCGAAACCCGCTTACCAGCATTGTACTCTCCAATGAGATTCTCCGGTTGCCAGATTTATCGTTTTTACACCAACAACGAAAGTTAGATCAAATAAGCATCGCATCCCAACAAATGGAATCATTGATTGATAGCTTGCTCATCATGGCCAAGTTAGAATCTGGCAAAATGGTTCTGAACTATACAGAATTAGACCTACGTGCGCTTTGCATTTCCGCCTTGGCAGATGTTGAGGCGATCGCTCTCCAAAAAAACCTTCGCCTCGTCAATGAATTACCCGATCCTGGTGGCATGATCAAAGCCGATGCACCCATCTTTCGCCGCATCCTGGATAATTTACTCTCTAATGCGATTAAGTTTTCCCCGTCACACTCTCAAGTTACCTTGAAAGCAGAGTATTTAACAGCAGGAGCTAAATTGCAAGTCCTTGATTCCGGTTCGGGAGTTGCTCATAACTTACGACAAAGCATTTTTGAGAAATATGAGATTGGCACGCGGATGCAAGAAATTTCACAAATTGGTTTAGGATTAGCTTTTTGCAAAATGGCAATTGAGGCACATTGCGGTACTATTACTGTTGAAGATAATCATCCCAAGGGTACTATTTTTACAATCTTATTGCGGTCTGTTTGAGGCAGTCTGTTTGAGGCAGGGGGAAAGAAAAATATTATTAGGTCTACTAGTTCATCAAGTTTGAATTGATGGATAAGCAAGTTTGTAGTAAGGACTTTAGTCCTTAGAAAAATCATGACTAAAGTCCCTACTACAAACCATCAAAACTAACTTGACACAGCACTACCACTTCTTCTAGGATACAAGGCGATCGCTTGACCCTACCAATTTTAGATTTTGCGGAAAGTTCTGTAGGCGGGTTTCCCAACCTAGGAAACTTTTCAAGACGGATTTTGGATTTTAGACTGGTTTTTCGGCTCAAGCCCCGTCTCTTTGTGGGCAAAATAAATCTAAAAGACGCTCTCTACGTTTGCGGAGCGTGTCTTAGACAGACGCTGCGCTATGCAAATTTAAAATCTAAAATTGTTTGACTTTGAAGACAGTCGCGACTCATTTCTATTTTTTTATAGGACGAGCATCAGACTTTTGCCCACCTGTTATGGTGCGCTGTGACGATTTTTTAGCTGTAGAGCGAACCGGACGTTTACTACCTTGAGGTCTGTGCTTGCGTTCATCTAGAATTGGTTCGGTCTTGGTGGGGGAATTTGCTCCCAAGCCAGCAACCACTCCAACAGGTAATCGCTGTTCAATTAGTTTCTCGATATCTGCCAACAACTGGTATTCATCGACGCATACCAGCGATACAGCTTCACCTGATGCACCAGCACGACCAGTACGACCAATGCGATGAACGTAATCTTCTGGTACATTGGGCAGATCGAAATTGACCACATGGGGTAGTTCGCTGATGTCCAGACCTCGTGCGGCAATGTCCGTTGCTACCAATACTTGTAAAGTGCCGTCTTTGAACTTCGCCAGAGCGTGGGTACGCGCCGACTGGCTCTTATTACCGTGAATCGCTAGTGCTTGAATACGCTCTTGGCCTAACTCCTTAACCAGACGATCAGCACCATACTTAGTACGAGTAAATACCAGCACTTGATACCAGTTGTCCTGCCGAATCAGGTGCGCTAGTAATTGACGTTTCCTGTCACGCTCTACTTTGTAGATTTTCTGTGCCACTGTGTCGGCGGTAACGTTGCGGCGTGCTACCTCGATCATCTTCGGTTGATTAAGTAGCCCGGTGGCGAGCGCCTTGATTTTTTCCGAGAAGGTGGCGAAGAACAGCAGGTTTTGTCGCTGTTTGGGCAGTAGCGAGAGAATGCGCCGGATATCACGAATAAAACCCATGTCCAACATCCGGTCTGCTTCATCCAGCACCAATATCTCAATATGTGACAGATTTATCGTACCTTGCTGCACATGATCTAGTAGTCGTCCTGGTGTAGAAACGAGAATATCCACACGACCCTTCAAAAGCCGTTTCTGCGGATTAATGCTGACCCCGCCAAACATGGCCATCGTGTGCAAATTTAGGTACTTACCGTACTCACGCACGCTTAACTCTACCTGTGCGGCAAGTTCACGAGTCGGGGTGAGAATCAACGCCCGGATCGGTGAGTGTGCATTAGATATATGATTGACGCTACTGTCGGCAGACAATCGATGCAGAAGCGGCAGCGTGAAGCTGGCAGTCTTTCCAGTCCCCGTTTGTGCGCCAGCTAGCAAATCACGCCCCGACAAGACGGCAGGAATCGCCTGTGTCTGGATTGGCGTGGGTTTGGTGTAACCCCGTTCGGTGACGGCACGGATAATTTCTTTGGACAAGCCGAGATGAGAAAAAGACATAAAACTCCAGAATTAACATCGGCCTGTCGCCAGTGGCGGCATCAGTTTGAGGCGGACGGATGATTTGCAAGGCTAGATGGGCGGTAAACGCCAAGACTGAAAGCGAATGCCGCAATTCTGCATTTTAACAGAGTATAGTTAGTTGTGTCGTGATGTTTTCAGACTTTAATATTTACCAAAAAACCTTTAAAGTTCTCTGTTCTGGGGAGGTTTTTGAGTATTTGCGCGATGGCGTAACCGCCCAGCGTAGCTGATCGCCCATACTAAAAGACGGTACGGTTAAAGTAACTGGTGCAAGAAATTGGTCTTTGGAGCAGCGATTCATCGCTGCTCTAAAATATACTTATAATTCAAAATGGACTTCTGGGACGATGAACGGGCATGAGAATAATCTCTCGCATGAGCATGGTTTGATTCAGGCAATACATACATCTGTCAAAGGTAGAGCCAGATTCAAGGTGAAAGGACTGCATCTTTCCGAATTTATGGGAAAATACATTGAGTCTCGGCTATTAGAAGAGAAAAACGTTGACCAAGTACGTGCTAACCATTTGACAGGCAATGTACTGGTGATTTTTAGTCCTGATTTTAGGCATAGCGCGATCGCTTCCCGACTCCAAGATATTGTTTTAGATTATAGAAAATTCCCTAAAAATCTATCGATAACGACAGTTGCAGCACCAATACAGTTGGCAACTATGCCGATGCAGCCACGATTAGACAAACTCAACAGTCAACTGATTATCGGATCTGCGGCTGCTACCACCCTAGTTTTAAGCAGTGGAATTTTATACAAGAATGGTTTAGATGAAAGCATTTTGCTAGGGCTGCAAAACCTGCATAACCCCCTGCTGGATGGCATCATGAAGGGGATAACTATGTTGGGTGAGCCGGTAATTTTTCTGTCAATTTGTTCAGCACTAGGAATTAATCTCTGGCAGAATCAACGCCGCCGAGAAGCAACTACTTTGGCTATAGCAACAGTCGGTGCAGTGGGTTTAAATGTGCTGTTCAAAGAAATTTTCAGAAGGGCGCGTCCCACACTTTGGAATTATATTGTCAATGCAGTTCACTATAGTTTTCCTAGTGGTCATGCAATGGTTTCGACAGCAATTTATGGCTGCATTGGCTACATTTTGGCGAAGCAATTTCCCCAATGGCGCAAGGAGATTTTAGGTTCAACCACAGCGATAATTTTGGCAGTAGGTTTTAGTAGACTCTATTTGGGAGTACATTGGCCTACTGATGTTTTAGCTGGATATGCCGCAGGTTTATTGTGGTTAATTTTCTGTATTCTTTATTTAGAATGGCAGCCAAATTATCGCTTTTCAAGTAGTTTTTAATGTTGATGAGGGGTGTAGGGGTATTAAGAGGATGTTTGAAAAGTTTTAGTCCTACTAAACTTTTAAATACAGGTAACTAATATTAGCAACAAAGGCACGAGGAAAGGTTCGATGAATACTGTTGTGCTTAATCTAGAACCGATTGCTCATTTAACTGATGAGCAATTTTATCAATTGTGTATTGCCAATAGTGATTTAAGCCTGGAAATGAATGCAGCCGGAAAATTAATAATTATGCCCCCAGTCGGAGGAGAAAGCGGAAATCAAGAAGCAGACCTAATTACAGACTTGAACAATTGGAATCGTCAAGCTAAATTAGGAAAAGTTTTTAGTTCTTCAACTATCTTTATACTTCCGAATGGTGCAAAACGTTCCCCTGATGTGGCTTGGGTAAAGTTAGAACGCTGGGAAGCTTTAACACTAGAACAGCGAAAAAAATTTCCGCCACTTGTACCCGATTTTGTCATTGAACTGCGTTCCGAGACAGACCGGCTTGCATCTATCCAAGCGAAAATGCAGGAATACATAGAAAATGGTTTGCGTTTGGGTTGGCTAATTAATCCTCAAGATCAGCAAGTGGAAATTTACCGACTTTTGAAAACTGTAGAAGTTATTCAAATGCCAGCGATTATTTTTGGAGAAGATATATTACCTGGATTTGAGTTGCAAGTATAGGCAGGCGATAAGTCTGACAAGAAATAACACGATTTGCTGACAAGCTCAGAGGCTTCAGTCCCTCGTTGTAGCTCACGGCAGTTTTAACTGCTTTGACTAAGTAATGAGTAATAAGTAATGGGTATTTACTTATTACTTATTACTCATTACTCATTACTCATTACTCTTCAAGAATCTCAGTCACTTTTAGTGCTGAGAGTGTCAAGGTATGGCTTTTACGAATTACGCATCCTCCCCGCCAAAGTAGCAACCACAGATAACAACTGAGGGGGTTCAACAGGTTTAGCAAGGTGGATTTGGAATCCTGCTGCTACAGCTTTTTCATACTCCTCATTTCCAGCATAGGCGGTGAGGGCGGCGGCAGGAATGTTTCTGGTGGCTTCGTCACTCAACTGTCTCACCTGACGAATTAGTACATAACCGTCCTCCTGTGGTAGACCGATGTCAGATAGAAGCACGTCATAAATACCAGGGTTGTCTCTCAGCTTTGATAGTGCCTCCCTTGTTGATGCAGTTTCTGTGACTTGTGCGCCGTAATCCTCCAGCACTATTTTAAATAACAGGCGTATATCTGCTTCGTCATCTACCACCAGTACCCGCACACCTTCCAGGGATGGAATGTCATCAGTAGAGGGCTGGGATGGCAAACTTTCTAAATTATCTACAGAGACGTTGCGTTGTAACGTCTCTACTTGTGACATCGGCAGAAGTATCTCTGGCTGGGTAAGTTGCAGAGGTAGCTTGACTGTAAAAGTTGTCCCTTGACCTTCACCTGGACTTGCCACTTCAATTATACCGCCGTGGAGTTCTACTAAATGGCGGACAATGGACAGTCCTAGCCCTAATCCAGGATTTGAACGGGTTCTGCTACCATCAGCTTGACGGAATCGTTCAAAAATATAAGGGAGAAAGTCAGCAGGGATACCTTTACCTGTATCACTAACTTGAATCTCGGCATAAAGATCACTGTAATCTAGGGTGACGTCAATTCTGCCGCCTAGGGGAGTGAATTTAATGGCATTAGAAAGTAAATTCCACAGCACCTGCTGTAAGCGAGTCGGATCGCCTACTATATTTCTGGGTGTAGAATCTAGCCTGGAGACAATTTGAATGTTTCTAGCTTCGGCGGAGAGACGGACAACCTCGATAGCAAATTCAATGATTGGTATAAGTTGAATTGACTCGGCATCTAGACGCAGCCTACCGGAACTAATGCGGGAGATGTCGAGGAGATCAGTAATCAGATGGGCTTGAGCCTGTGCGCTGCGCTCAATGGCTTCCAATCCTTGGTTAATGGTAGCTTTGTCAAGCTGATGCTTTTGCAATAACTGCGCCCAACCCAGCAAAGAATTGAGTGGGTTTCGCAGTTCGTGGGAGAGAATTGATAAAAACTCATCTTTGGCGTGGTTGGCTGCTTCAGCCGCATTGCGGGCTGATTGTTCTTGAGCCAAAAGTTGAGTATGTTCTACCTCCAATTGCTTTCGTTCTGTGATGTCTTCAATCAGGAGAAGAATCATTTCTCGATGGTCTTGTGTAGGCATCTTCCGGCCATTGAGCCGCATAATTTTATGTCCGATTTGCTCAAAATTACACTCAACCTCAAAACCTTGAACCTGGGTTTGCTGGGGGAGAATATCTTCTAGGAGCGATCGCAACAGGGGAATATTCCACTGTCCATTACCAATTTCATAGATGAGACGGTTTTCTGTATCTTCTAGTGCAGTCTGGAATGTTTCGTAGAAAAACTGATTGGCACTGATCACCCGTAAATCTTTATCCAGAACCACTAGAGACTCGCTCATTGTATCCACAATTGCTTGGGCATAATCTATGGATACTTTCAGCTGCTTGGCACTGTTTTTGAGATCATCAATATCTACCAAAATCACCACAGCACCATCAATTTTGTTGTCTATTGTCCGATATGGTCTAATTCGTAGGTCATACCAATGCCCTTTTTCGTCTTGAACTTCCTGAGTTTTATAATTAAGGGTGCTAATTACCTCTAAAATTTTTGGTTCTAAATCAGAGATATTTAAATTGTGCTTAATATCACTAAGCGGTCGCCCCAAATCCGTAGGAATCAAGTTAAATATTCTCTCTGCTACGGGAGTAAAACGCCGAATCGCCAGATCACTGCCCAACATGAGGATAGGAATATTGATACAACTGAGGAGATTTTGCAAATCGTTACTGACTTGAGTTAACTCAATGTTCCGTCGTTGTAGTTCGGCGTTAATTGTGAAGAGTTCTTCATTAGTGGCCTGAATCTCTTCCTTGGCTGTTTCCAATTCCTCATTAGTGCTTTGCAGTTCTTCGTTACTGGAGAGAATTTCTTCATTGGCTGCTCTCAGGTCTTGATTAGTAGCTTGCTGCTCTTCAATGATAGATTGCAGATATTCTTTAGTATTTGCTAATTCCTGTTTGAGCCGAGAGTTTTCCTGCTCGTAACTCGCTTGTTTTCCGCGTCTAGGTTTGACATGGCCGCTAGTAGTAGTGTTTTCTGTAGGCGGATCACTACCTACCTCCGGGAGCATATCTTGAAACAGCACTAAAAAGTAAAGTTCTGTGGTCGCCACAGATTGAAACGGAATTACATCAACCCTCACCAGCTTCACTTGATGATCTTCTCTGATTTGTAAGCCTTCCTTACTCACGGGTAGCTTTTGCTTTTTAGCCTGGTGGACGGCGGTGCGTAGTTCTAGCCGTAATCCTTCCTTGGCCATTTTCAGCAGGTTAAAGCTGGGTCTACCAGGTGGGAGTTGTAGATAGGAACTAGTCTGCCCCCGAAACTGCAAAATCTCCAGTTCATTGTTGATAATTACCCCCACTGGGGCATATTGATTCAACACAATCCTGTCAGCTGCTTTCAAAATTTCCTGGCCATTCCAAGCATCTTCTCGCATTGAGGGCAGAGGGTTCAGAGTGTCTGGGGGATAATTACTAGGCATCATATCAATACTGATCCGAGCCGATGCTATTTTCCGAGAATAAATTTTGTACTTTTTGTCTACTAAAGTAAACAAGTTAGAAAACTCACCCACTGTCTCCGAAGTGCCTAACATCAGAAAGCCTGTTGGCTGGAGACCATAGTGGAACATGGGCAGGAGTTTTTTCTGTGAAGGAGAGCTTAAGTAAATTAATACATTGCGGCAAGTAATCAGATCCAGTCGGGAAAATGGCGGATCATTAATCAGGTTGTGCCTAGCGAAAACACACAGTTCACGTACTGGCTTACTAATCTGATAATTACCATCTATCGGCACAAAGAATTGCTGTAGACGTTCTGGAGAGATATCTACTATCTGACTGGGTTTATAGATACCGTTTCTGGCTTTCTCAATTGCCACCTCATTGATATCTGTCGCAAAAATCTGGATGGGCAGATTGATTCCCTGATCTGCCAAAAACTCCATCCAGCAAATACCAATAGAGTAGGCTTCCTCCCCCGTGGAACATCCAGCTACCCAGACGCGAATGGGTGAGTCTGGCTGGTGTTCCTTGGCAATAAGCGGAAAAACTTTGGTTTTTAAGGCTGCAAAGGATTCAGGGTCACGGAAAAAACTAGTGACAGTAATTAGCAAATCCTGATACAACGCGGTTACTTCTGCTGGGTTATTTTGGAGATACTGAGCGTAATCTTGCAATTTTTCCAGCTTGTACAAAATCATCCGCCTGGAAATGCGCCGTTTCAGGGTATTCTGCTTGTAATGGGTAAAGTCAACACCTGTGGCAACCCGCAACAACCGGAAGATTATCGCCAGCGCATTACCGCTTTCTGGTATCTCCTCTGTGATTGGCTCTGGGGTTGGTTGTCTGACGTAGGGATGACGGCTGATCTTTCCCAACTCCTCGGCGATTTGTTGCGGGGTGAGGATAAAATCTACATGGCCAGAAGCCACAGCCGTATTCGGCATACTACTGACTTGTGCCGATGCTTCACACTGAGCAAAGGTAATACCGCCAGCATCTTTGATCCTTTCCAGTCCCTTTGCGCCGTCAGAATCTCCCCCCGATAGGACAACTCCAATGGCTTTGTTTCCGTAATCTTCTGCTAGGGAACAAAAGAAAGTATCCACTGTCATAGACAAGCCCCGGATTTTTTCTCGCGGTGACAGTTTTAATACACCTTGAGAAATTTTCATCATGGAGTTGGGTGGAATCACGTAGACATGATTCGGTTCTACAGACATCCCATCCTGTACTTCGACTACAGGCATTTGGGTTGTTCTACCCAGAATCTCTGTCAACATACTTTTTTGATGGGGACTCAAATGCTGAATTAGCACAAATCCCATGCCAGTATCTATGGGCAAATGGCTGAGTAATTCTGTGAATGCTTGTAATCCTCCCGCAGATGCACCCATGCTGACAATTGGAAAGAGTTCATTTTGGTTAACCTCCGGCTCGTCAGAGGAATTAGATGGAAAGTTTTGAGGAGATTGCCTAGAGTTCATTATGTACAGCCGGTCGAAGTTAGGAATGTTATGTTTTTCTTTCTCAGATTTTTAATCTTCATAGCCTTACTCTAGCTAAATGTTATGACCTCATGTGTACTGGATACATAGTACATAAATACATCCACCTGTAGATAGAAAAATTTTATATCAAGCAGTCACTAAATCTTAGTGCTGCTTTAGCATCTCTGGTTCAGCCTGTTCATACTGTCCGTAGGATAAAAAATGCTTACTATTATTGGTTGTGGAAATCTGAATCGCAGTGACGACGCTGTAGGCGTAATTATTGCTCAACGCCTACAAAAATATCTAGCAAAAAATCCCCATCCCAATGTGCAGGTATATGACTGTGGAACAGCCGGGATGGAGGTAATGTTTCAAGCTAGAGGTAGTAAAAAATTAGTAATTATTGATGCAAGTTCAACTGGTTCAGAAGTTGGCGCAGTGTTTCAAGTTCCTGGCGAAGAATTAACAGCTTTACCAGAACCTAGTTATAATTTGCATGATTTTCGTTGGGATCATGCTTTAGCCGTCGGTAGGAAAATCTTTCAAGATGATTTTCCTCAAGATGTGACTGTTTATTTAATTGAAGCGGCAAATCTTGATTTTGGACTAGAGTTAAGTCCTGTTGTGCAGAATTCGGCTGATTTGGTATTTGAGAAAATAATTAAAATAATTCGTAATTCGTAATACTCTACAGGTGAATGCTACGAATACGCTGCGCGTTCACGCAGTGTTCCGTAAAGTCTGCGGCATAGCTACGCTTAGGGCGCAGCGCACAGCCTCTCTATAGAGAAGGAAGCGCGTAGCGTTCTGTTCGCGCTAGGTTGCGTAGCAAAGGAAAGGCTTCTGCTACGTAATTATTAGGGGACATTGGGCATTGAGTATTAACACTTAACTGATTTAAATCTCCCCTGCCCCCTGCCCCTCTGCTCCCATTTAGGCCATATCCCGATACACAGAAAGTTCATCTACCCTCATTTCAAAAGGTACACCTTCATTTTCTGGGGGACAAACCCGAATTTTAGCACTGCTAACTATTTGATTGAGTAATTTCCCCATTGGGACAAGTTTTTGTAAAACCCGCCAGTTAGTAACTTGATCGGGACATTCAATCACCAGCGTCATGGCGTTGGCTTGAGTTGTCACATACCATCGACAATTAGATAACAGATTTTGCAGAGTGCGATCGCACTCTTCGTAAAAGTATCTACTAATCGAATACTCTAGTTGCTGTCTCAATATAATATCAGCCGATGATGGCTGCATAGGATGATAGTCATCACCGTTAAAATGATACCTCTGCCCGCTCATTTCTGTTTACATTCCTACTTAAATTCCAATTGCCATTGCATAAAGCACATCTTTATCTGTTTCTAAGAATTGCTGGGTTTCATTATCATAAAAAGCACCAATGCCACTACATTGAATGCCTACATAATTACTCACCAGATAAATTCTTTGTCCCAGAAACCCCGCTATCTGCATAGCTGTTTGATAGCTGGTATATTCACATACAAAAAAGAAAATCACACCACAATCTCTTGCTATAGCTTGATTAATGCACAAGTAACCAGTCTGTTCGCTGAAGTTACCTGTTTTAATCAAATTCGCGCCTTTATATAACCCTGGTAACATTCCGTCAACACGATGCACCACAGAGTAAATTTCTACTTCCTCAAAGTTTTCTGTGGGGATTGACTGCTCTAGTTTTTGCAAGACATATAAATATTGTTCTTGCAAAATAGACTCTTTCCGGAAACGTCTAATTGAACGTCTATTCCAGACAGTTTGATAAAATTTGTCTGGCTCAAAATCAAATTGAGGCTGCTTGAGTTGTTGTTTTTGACTTGTTTGACAAGCTGTTGTTTGATAGCTATCTTCAATAAATTGATTAGCTTCAAAATAATCTGTACCGCAAACAAAAGGAACTTGTAGCCTGAGTTGTCTAACTTTCTGATCTTGTGCTTCACCAGATACTGCACAAGCCGTAATAAACTCTTTATTCTCAAACCCTAAAGCTGTATTGAGAGCAAGTTTATCAAAGTCAAAAATTAGCTGGATATCACGTTCATGAAGATAAGCTGAAGCTGCAATAGCACCTAAATGGTGTCCGCTATCTAACAGGCAATATCTTATGCTCCTGTTTTTATATTTCCAACTAGACCTATAATAAACAGAACTAATGAAAAAAATGAATCCGCTTATACTTTTGTTCGGTATAATATAACTCTCTAACCCATCATCAATTAATTCATAGATGAGTGTTAGACAATTATTCTCAACTTCTACATGATAGATACCATCTACTATATCCGGCACTCCTCGAATCTGTACGTACACCTCCGTAGGATACAGTGCGCCTGCTGATGGATTTACCCGCAGTTTGTAAGGAACATTATTATATACCTTCTCTAAAGTAACTGCACTAGTTAACCAAATAAAAGAGTGAATTTTATTATTGAGATTTAATTTCACTCTTCTATAAAACTTTGGATAAACTTTAAATGCAATTGGTTGAGTTGAAGCATCAATATAATTTGGATCAAGCTGCACCGATAAGTAAGAATGCTTGGTAGCCTCATGGTAAGCTTTACCAGAACTATTATCTTGACGCATTTTTCAATATCCTTAAAACTTCTGTTGTGCTAGCAAAATCTATCGCTCTATAATCATCCAAATTTTTTAAATCTAAGTTAGGATGGTATTGTAAAAGTAATTTTACAACTTCTGCTTTACCAGATGAAGCGGCATACATTAAAACAGTTGCACCATTATCATTTTGATTGTTGATATCAATTTTGGCATCTACTAGCAAATTAATTAAATCGTAGTGATTGCCAAAACAAGCAAACCATAAAGCATTATTACTATCATTATTTTTGGCATTAATCTCAGCCCCCGCATCAATTAATTCTTTCACGACTGCGTAGACTCCTTCTCTTGTCGCTTTCATCAAAGCTGTATCGCCATTTTCCCCAGGCTGATTTAAGTCTTGAATGCTGTAATCATTCGCTATCAACCATTGTTGAGTTGCTGGACTAAAATTGGGGTTACTTCTTTGATTCATCATTAGTTGTTGTATTTAGAAACAATTTGCACAATAAGTAGAACGAGTTGAAACAAACGAACTCTATTAAGTAATGTAAAAATACTAAGATTGAGTTCGTAGTGAGAACTTTAGTTCTCAAATAAGGACTAAAGTCCTTACTACAAACCTTTAATTATTTACCCCGTTCTACTTAGACCTCTTGCATAAATGCTTAAACTGTCATGTTGAGCGAAGCGAAACATCTCAAAGATTCTACATTTTATTCAGAATGACACATCTCATTTTCGGACTTTTGCAAGAGGTCTAATAAAGGTAATGGTGAGTAATGCCCACCATTTCTAAACACAATGCTATAGAATTTAGAAAGTTAGAGTTGTAAACTCAGACTCCAAAAAGTAAAAAGGCAGTAAAACTTTTTTATTATTACCTTTCTACTTTTGACTTTAATTTATATTAGGGGAAATTATTAAGAGAATCTAAAGCTGCTCTTTTGTTACCTAAAATGTTGGTATCTTATCAAGTGTAAACAGTTCAGGTTCATAACATATGGAAGTTAGTGCGCGTAATTTTCTCAAAACCACAGTTAAAAAAGTTGTGCCAGGTGCAATAAATACAGAAGTAACTTTAGAACTTGCTCCTGGTGTAGAGATAGTTTCAATCATCACTAAGTCGTCAGCAGACAAGTTGCAACTTGCTGAGGGTAAAGCAGCTTATGCTCTGATCAAATCCTCAGATGTCATAGTGGCTATAGATTAAAACAATCCCCAGATTTAGTTAATCAATTTAATTTTTCATATTTGTACAACTAAGAATCCCGGTATATCGACGATAACGGGATTCTGATTTTTAACTAATTATTTATTAATAGTAGACGTAACATCTAAATAATCCGAACATAAATAGCGCGTGCTAATTCTTTATCTATTTCTAGTAAAATATTACCTACTTTGATTAATAATGAGGGAAACTCCTGCTCTACAGTAATATTAGTACCTGTTGTTAAACCGAGTGATATAAGTTTTTTCATAACTGCCTGATCCTGAATTTTACAGGAAATGACGATACCTTTCTCTCCAAGTCTGAGCAGTTCTAAAGAGCAGCCAGCTACACTAAATGGGGTAAACATTGGTAGTCACCTAATTAAAATTCAAAATTTTTGTTATTTTGTAAACTTGTGTTGTGTTTAATACAAACTACAATTTTTACATACAAGGAATCAGGATGAAATATGTAGATCATCCTGACTTAATGTAGATTTTCAAAAACTGTGGATAGTAGCGACTACAGCGATTGATTAAACTAAATATGGTTCTTGGTGAGTTTTGATTGTGCAGTTAGAACGGGGGTAGGTAACACAAAGTAAAGCAAATCCTTTACCCATTTGTTCATCATCTAAGAAGATTTGATCAGATTGATCAACTTCACCTTCAACAATTTTGCCTACACAGCTAGAGCAAGAACCTGAATGGCAAGAGAAAGGTAATTCAATACCATTTTCTTCTGCTCCATCCAAAATTGTAGTCTCTTCATCGATTTCAATTGTGGTGTCGAGGTCTTCTTTTTTGTTGATCAATCTAACTTGATAGCTTGCCATTTTCCGATTCTCCTCAAGATTTATAGGATGGGATAAATTTCTCGAAGTTGTTAAATCTCCCTTGACTCTTCGAGAATTGGGGCGGAGAGAGACACTGCTTTTGTTGCGAGGTTAAAGACAAGTGTCTGTTTTATTTTGTCTAAGGGAAACTTTTATTAATTCGTAATTTGTAATTCGTAATTTATATTAATTACGAATTACGCATGATCCATTACGAATGATTTAGCTGCAAGGTACGCCTTCGGGGGAAGAATCACCAGCTTTGAAAGACTTACCACAACCGCAGGTACTGGTTGCTTTAGGGTTAGTGAACTTAAAGCCACTTTCAACAACCCCTTCCACAAAATCGATGACAAGTCCTTCTAATAAAGGCGCACTTTTGGCATCAAGATAAACCAAAACTTTTCCTTGCTGAATAACTAAATCGTCTGGCTGTGGCTTGCTGGTGATATCCATGCCATACTCATAGCCACTGCATCCACCATCTTTGATAGATAGACGGACACCCTTTGTAGTGGTTTCATTAGTGTCAGTAGTGGAACTTCGCAAGAATGCCCATAAACGAAATTCGGCTTTTTCTGTTAAAGTAATGGTCATCAAATCTCCTGATTTGTAGCGATTAGTTTTTGTGATTCTAGGTGTAGGCTGTATGTAGTGCTGAGTTATGAGTAGTCAGTGGGGAGATGTTAGTATTACTCTCCCGGTTACTTTAACTATGTGTGCAATTACTACTAGCTTCCATCGAATTAGGTTGTGCGTATCTCCAAGGGGCGTTGTTACCGCATACTGGACAAGAGCGATCGCGCTGAGAATGACGCTTGGCAAATTCCATCCGATTGAAGTCAATGGTCAACAATTGCGACAACAGAGGTTGACTAAATCCAGTGATCAGCTTAATTGCTTCTAATGCTGTCAGACAAGCCAATGTCCCAGAAACAGCACCCAACACAGAAAAGCCACGTCGATCCCATTCCGGCTTCTCTGGAAAGAAACAAGATAAACAAGGAGTTACACCAGGAATAATCGTGGTTAAGTAAGCCTCCATCCCGTTCATCGCTGCTTCTACCATTGGCTTCCGCCAGCGCACACAAGCTGCGTTTAACAAATCACGCTCTGTAAAGTTGTGAGCGCAATCAAGAGCCATATCAGCAGACTGCACTAACGAGTCTACATTCTCTGGGGTGATATAGTCGTGAACTGCTTCTATCTGAATATCAGGATTGATCGCCTTGAGGGTTTCTTCTGCTTTGAAAACCCTGGGTTTACCTACCCAATCATCCGTCATCAGAACCTGACGATTCATATCATCCAGTCGCAGATCACCGCCCCGGACTAGGATTAGCCGCCCAACGCCTGCTACTGCTAGGTAAAGCGCAGCCGTACCGCCTAATCCCCCCACACCTGTCACTAAAACCGTCGCTGACTTCAGACGCTTTTGAGCTACTTCGCCAAAGTTTGGTAGCATCATTTGGCGACTATATCGTTCTAACTCGGTAGGCGTTAGGTTGATCACTTTATACCTCCTAATCAGAATTTAGTTCTGTCAGCGTAATTACATTTTTTGGCTTGTCTTTAAATACCTTGAACAACTTTTGTTGTTGAGGTGATGATTCAAGAAATGTCTCATAAGCCTGTTGCAATGCCAATGAATATTGATTTAACCTTTCTTCTGTACTTAAGTCAGGGTTACTATCAATTTCGCTCATGAATTGAGAGAATTTTTTGAGAATATGTAAACGATTTACATTAACAAGTTTGGGGTCGTAGTCTAATTCAAAGAATTTAAAATATTCTTCTGCATCTACGAGTTTTTTGAATTCTTCAATAGTTTTAGTCATTTAGCGTTCTCCAATTGCTTGAGATATTGCTTAAGTTCATCAAGCTGACGATAAATTTCATAAGTTGCGGCTGCAACATCCATTAATTGTGTGTAATCTGTGGGCAAGCCTTCTGCTAAGTCGTGCAGATCCATTTTCATTTGCCCGGCTTTACTGTTGAGGCGTTTAATTTTAGTTTGGATTTCTTCGATACTGGTTTCTTCTATTTGCACCTTCTTCTCCTTTGTGTCTCTGTGTCTTTGTAGTTAAAAAGATTTGATGAACCACGGAGACACGGAGACACAGAGTTTTTATTACAATTTGCTGACTTCTTGGAAGCGGTTGGCTAAGTCAAGTCCTCTTTCGATGAATTTTTCGCCTTCTTCTGCTAGGTGTTCTAGGGAGTCAAAGCCGAAGCGGTGAGCGTCACGTAGGGTTTTGACGGTGAGTAATAGGCGACCGGAAAATACTAATGCCCAACCAAAGCCTTCATTACTTAAGTCAAGGACTACTTGGGAAATTAGTCCTGTTTCTTGTTCAATTCTGGCGGCGATGGCGCGGAAAAATGACATGATTCGCGCTTGGGTGACGGCATCAACTTCACCTGCGATGGAAATTTCCCGTTTCTTTTTTTTGGGAACGACGAAGGGTTTTAGTAGTAGTTCATCCGACCAATTACGGTAAATTCCGTAGCTGTCTTGTCCACGGATTTGTAATACTAATACTTTTAGGAAAGCTGAGTTGGCAACTACGCTATTTGTGGTGTCGTTTACGCTATTTTCTGCACTCATACTGTTGCTTCATCCTCCAGTTCATCTAAAAAGCTGGTGGTTTTTGGTTGCAATGCTTTACGTAACCAAGGTGGAGGATTACCTTTGAGGGTTGTGACTAATTTATTTAGAAGTTCTTTAATTTCTTCTTCTTCAGAACGTGCCTTAACTGGGGTTACGCCTTTTTTAATTAATTTAGCAGCCGCAGTTCCACCAATAGCTGTAACATAAACAATGGCACAGTCAACTAATGCTTCTAATTTTGGTGTGACTTTATCTTCGTTGCCGTCTTGTTGTAAGTCACCTTCAAAGTTTAATGTTTCTAAGAATTGATATCCTTCGGCATTGATTTCGTAGACATCAATTTCTCTCGCCCAACCAAAGTGAGCATTAATATGAACGTGGTCGGTAGTCGTAAAGGCAATTTTCATGCTGGTTTTCCTGCTTTGTTAGTGCTGAGTGCTGAGTGCTGAGTGCTGAGTGCTGAGTGCTGAGTAGGGAGTGGTGAGTAATAAGTAATGAGTAATGAGTAATAAGTAATGAGTGGTGAGTTAAAATTTTACTCAGCACTCGTTACTCGTTACTCAGCACTGAATCGTTACTCAGCACTGATTCCCAGTCCCCATAGATGTTTCACTCGTTCTTCTTCTGCTTCTAAAAATAGGTTGCCGATGCCAAATAAGACTTCCATTGAGCCGCGATAACCTACTTTTGTGAACAGACCATTACCTAAACGGTCATAAATAGGTATACCGAGACGATAGTGAGGAAGAGAAAGTCGTTTGGCGATCGCAGTTACGTTAGAATTACCAATCAGCAGGTCAGATCCAACTGCCAATTCTTCAAAGTCTTCTAAATCTCCAATGCTGACGCTTTTGATGGGGAGTTTCTCCAACAGGGGAGAACGTGTAGTGGTAACGGCTGCATGGATTTGCGTCCCCATCGATTGCAGAAACCGCACTGTTGACCACAGTAAATCGGGTTCTAATGCTAAGGATACTCGCTTCGCACCAAAGTAAAAGTGCGTGTCTAACATCGCATCTTGCAATTGCCGGCGTTGACGGCGATACTTTTCGGGAACGGGGTTGCTGCTGAGGATGGCTAGTGCTTGTAAAAACTCGTCTACTGGTTCTAAGCCAGTGAGTTCACTAAACACTTCGTAGGGAATGCCAAACCGTTCTTCTAGAATTTTGGCAGCACCCCGCATACTTTCACCCAAGGCGATAGTAAAGGCGGAACAACCAACTTCTCTTAGTTGTTTGACTGTTGTACCGCTAGTTGTTACCGCACTATAACCATCTTCTAGATGTCCATCTAAGGAAGCACCGATGTCAGGTACAAAGATCGGTTCTAATCCAAAGGCGGTAACAATTTCTTTGATTTCTTGCAAATCCCCTGGGGTAAAGGCAGAACCGGCGAGAATTGTAACTTGCTCACTTTTGATTCCGCCTGGTTGGGGAATGTCTTTAACTATGCACTCTACAGCCGCCGCAAACCCATCTTGCAAAGCCCCTTTAAAATCGGGTGTGGGTGCAAAGACAACTGGGATGTGAGCAATTTCAGGATGGCGATCGCGGATATCCTTTAAGAATCTCTCAATATCATCGCCTCTGGTTTCTGTCAGTCCTGTGCTACACAAACCGATAATATCGGGGCTAGATTTCTCTATTAGGGTGAGAATCGCCTGTTCAACGTTCTCTTCCCCACCCAAAATGGTACTTACTTCCGTCATCGCTGTCGTAGCCAGGGGAATCGCTTCCCGAAAATGACGGACTAAAACCACCTTGGCGAAGGCTGTACAACCTTGAGAACCGTGGAACAGAGGAATCATCCCCTTCAATCCCAAAAAAGCCAGAGATGCACCCAAAGCTTGACTTTGCTTGAGAGGATTAACTGCAACGGATTTATTGGGAACAGTGACAACCGCCATCGGATTAACTCCTCTATAGAGGTTACAGGTTACAGGTGACAGGGGACAGGTGACAGGGAAAAGAAAAAATCTTTTGACTTTTTCTTGCCCCATGCCCAATTAGATAAATTCTTCGATGGATGCCAAGACACGATCTTGATTTTTTGTATATTCACTCGCCCATGTCCCCATATCTTCGTCCCAAGGTGCAGGTTTGCGGACTTGTTCCCAAATCGGACTGTAGAGGGCTTCGTACAGTTCCCGCGCCATTTCTAACATTCCTACATAACCAGCGTAGGGATGATGACGTTCTTGGTTGATATCGAGGAAAGGAATCCGGGCTTTGAGGGCGGTGTATTGGTTACGTCCACCGGCAATTAACATATCAGCTTGTGTATTTTTTACCAGTTCTAGTAATTCTTTCGCGTTGCCCTTCTCTAGCATGATGCCATCAGTACCAAGCAAATTTTTGATTTTAGCCTTATCTTCCTCGGTACTTTTTCTGGTACTAGTGGCGACAACTTCTATACCCAAGTCCTTAGCTGCCGAGATAATTGACCAGCTCTTGACACCGCCAGTATATAAGACAACTCGCTTACCTCTGAGGCGATCGCGGTAGGGAGCAAGTGCCAAATCTAAAGCCGCCATTTCTGAAGCGATCAGCTTTTCTGTGCGTTCCTGTAAATCAGGGTCGCCCAATTTGGCAGCAATATTCCGCAGACACCGATTCATATCATCGATGCCATAAAAAGACTCTTCAATGTAGGGGATGCCGTATTGTTCCTCCATCTTTTTCGCCATATTAAGCAACGCCCGCGAACAGATCATCACGTTCAGCTTGGCGCGGTGAGCATAGCGGATTTCTTCAAACCGAGCATCGCCTGAAATTTTTGACAGGACGCGAATACCCAATTTTTCTAGTAACGGCAGGACTCCCCACATTTCCCCGGCGATGTTGTACTCGCCAATTAAGTTTATATCATAGGGTGTGGTGAACTCCGGTTCTGCTGTCCCGACAACATAATCTAATAAAGCTTCACCGCCAAAACGGTTGCCGAGATTCTTACTACCAATAAACCCAGGCGCAAACACAGGAATCACCGGAGTCCCAATTTTCTCAGCCGCCGTTTTACAAACAGCATTAATATCATCACCAATCAAAGCCGTCACACAAGTAGCGTAGACAAAGACAGCTTTTGGATTGTAACGCTTGTTAATTTCCAGAATTGCCTTATATAGCTTCTTCTCACCACCGAAAATCACATCATTTTCAGTCATATCGGTAGTGAAGCCCGTTTTATAGAGTTGGGGGCCAGAAGAGAGACTACCACGACTACCCCAAGAATTACCAGCGCAGGCGATCGGCCCGTGAACCAAATGAGCCGCATCGACAATAGGTACTAGAGCAATCATCGCCCCATCAAAAGCGCATCCTCCTTGAGCCGCACCCGGTTGTGCTTGTTGCGTACAAGACTTATTCTTCTTTGCACCGTGTTTCTCTTGATTATGCTCGCATCCAGGCTGATTAAGCAGCTCGTTGATTTTACCTTGGGTGTTCATCTCTCTTCTCGTCCTAGATCGACATTTTCAATTGTCAGTTATCAGTCATCAGCAAACAGTTAATAACTACCAACCTGTTTACTGATGACCGTTCATCATAAACTTCCTGCAAAAATCTTCTCTAACCCCGCAAAATACACTAAGCATTCCCTTAACTCCCAGTGAATTAACTTAAGAAATACTCCGTGTACCTCTGCGCTAACCTCCGTGTACCTCTGCGTTTAAAAAACTAAACCCTTACGCAAAGCGGTACTAACTCATCGGCGGTTAAATTTTCATAAACTTGACCTTTGCAAGAAAGATAGCTAATTAGCTAAAACAAAAAGCCAGAAAATTTCTCTTCCCTAGCCTCTAGTCCCTAGCTTCTAGCCTCTAGCAAATGTACTTGGTGATATCCTCTCCACATTCATCAGCTAGATAAGACAAAGCCCGAAACCGCAATCCCACGAATTCGTCATACAAAGGATTGAGTTTACACAGTGGTGGAATGTGGAGAGTCCGCCCAAATAAACTAATATTTCGCTCAAAAGGACAACAGCAAGGAATTACCTGGCAAACAAGATGAGCAAAACGAGAATTTTTAACCGGAATAGTATCAACCCAACGACGCAAAGGACGAAGCACATCAATTGTGCCGGGTTTTTTATAGTTGGGTGGATGGAAATTAGGGTGATGATGGTGAGTGTGAGTTGATGACATACTACTTATCTAAGGAGAATAGAAGGAATAGAAAGAAAAACGTGTAACTAGGGAACTGGGGATTGGGGATTCGGTTCTGGGGACTGGGAAAAATTCCCTTCCCAGTCCCTAGTCCCTAGTCCCCAGTCCCTAATCTCTACCTGTTAATAGAACGCACAAATCAAGTTCTAGCGGATCAAGTCAAAGGAGATATCGGTCTTACCAGTGATGTTGGTGCTGCGATCCATTTCATCCAGAAGGGTGTTAACAACCCAGTTGAGGATATTTAGACCACCTTGGTAGCCGAGAGTAGCATAGCGGTGTAAGTGGTGGCGATCGAAGAGAGGATAACCAATCCGCACCATTGGGATGTTGGTATCGCGCCACAGGTACTTACCGTAAGAGTTACCGATGAAGAAGTCTACAGGCTCAGTGAACAACAAGGAACGGAAGTGCCACAAGTCTTTTTGAATCCAAACTTTAGCTTCTTTACCGAATGGGCTAGCAGCGAGGATAGCTTCCATTTCTTTCTTGAAGGTTTCATCACCGTTGTTGCAGAGGATGTGTACTGGTTCAGCACCCATCTCTAACAAGAAACTGGTAATGGAGATGATCAAATCTGGGTCGCCGTAGATAGCGAACTTCTTACCATGAATCCAAGCGTAGGAGTCAGTGATAGCATCAACTAAACGACCGCGTTCGATTTCCAATTCTTCAGGAATCGCTTTACCAGTCAATTCAGAAACGGCAGTCAAGAACTCATCAGTACCCTTAACACCAAAGGGGCGCAGAACTTTTGTTTCTTGCTTCCACTCTTTTGTAATGTATTCGCGGGTTTTAGGTGTGGTGTAAGCTTGGAGAGCTACGGTTGCTTTAGCGTTGATAGAATCAGCCGCATCTTCCAACTTTGTACCACCTGGGTACATTTCGTATTCACCCATGTTAGGTGAATCAAAGTAGTCGCTGCTATCAGACAGGATGGTGTAGTCAACACCCATTACACCCATCATCCGCTTAACTTCGCGGTTGTTACCTACATAGGTATCAAAACCAGGAATAATGTTGATTTTACCGTTGCTGGTAGCTTTCTTTTTGCCTTCTGTCAGGTTAGACAGAATACCCTTCATCATGTTGTCATAGCCAGTGATATGAGAACCAACAAAGCTAGGTGTGTGAGCAAAGGGTACGGGGAAGTCTTGAGGAATAGAACCAGCGTTCTTAGAGTTGCTGATGAACGCGCCTAAGTCATCACCGATAACTTCAGCCATACAGGTGGTGCAAACAGCAATCATCTTAGGCTTATACAGTTGGTATGAAACCTGCATACCTTCGACCATGTTGTTCAAGCCACCGAATACTGCTGCGTCTTCTGTCATGGAAGAAGATACTGCGGAGCAAGGCTCTTTGTAGTGACGGCTGAGGTGGGTACGGAAGTAAGCAACGCAACCTTGAGAACCTTGAACGAAGGGAAGAGTACCTTCAAAACCCAAAGCAGCAAACATTGCGCCTACAGGTTGGCAACCTTTAGCGGGGTTAACGGTTAAAGCTTGACGAGCAAAGTTCTTTTCCCGGTAGTCCCAAGATTTTGTCCATTCAGAAACTCTTTCAATTTCTTCAGCAGGATGTGCGCCTTCAAAGTTCTTTCTCTTATTTTCAAACAACTCGGTGTATTCGGGCTGTTTGAATAGATCAACGTGGTCTACAATTCTGTCAGGATTCTGTGGCATTTGTCTCTCTCTCTACGCTTGCTGGTTGGTTTAGTAAGTGATGTGTGGGAATAGCCTGGGAGATTCACTCCTGCCAAGAGAGTCACGAGTGATGAATCATGAATAATGAATGAAAATATTCATCCAGCATTCAGCATTCACATTCTTCCCTAGCTTCCTGGGGCAAAAACCCCAGGCTATCCGTCTATTTTCCTGGAATTAATTAGGCAGCAGCTTTAGCTTTTGCAGCAGCTTTCTTCCAAGGTGCGCCAATCAAGCTCCAAGTGGGGCTGTTGAGTGCTAGATCCATATCGCGGGCGAAGATAGCGAATCCGTCGTAACCGTGATAAGGGCCGGAGTAATCCCAAGAGTGCATTTGACGGAAGGGAAGACCCATCTTTTGGAAGACGTACTTCTCTTTAATACCAGAAGCGATTAAATCAGGCTTCTTAGCTTTAACGAACTCTTCAAATTCGTAGGCGGTAACGTCATCGTAAATGATGGTGGCGTTATCGATGTAGTCAGCTGTACGTTTGTAGTCGTCGTTGTGACCGAATTCGTAGCCAGTACCAACAACCTTGATACCCAAGTCTTCAAAAGCGGGAACAACGTGACGAGGACGTAGACCACCTACGTACAACATGACGGTGTTACCTTCTAGACGAGGACGGTACTTCTCAAGTACAGACTTCATTACAGGTGTGTACTTAGCAATTACCTTCTCGGCGTTTTCTTGAATCTTGGAGTCAAATTTAGCTGCGATTTCACGTAAAGATGCAGCAATCTTGGTAGGACCGAAGAAGTTGAACTCCATCCAAGGCATACCGTAAGCTTCTTCCAAACTACGGCAGATGTAGTTCATAGAACGGTAGCAGTGGATCAGAACCAACTTAGCCGCAGGCCCTTGGATTAACTCGTTGAGAGTACCATCACCAGACCACTGAGCTACTACACGTAAGCCCATTTCTTCCAACAACATCCGGCTGGCCCAAGCATCACCACCGATGTTGTAGTCACCGATTAAGGCTACATCATAGGGGCTTGGCTCGAAGTCAAGTCTGTTTTCTTTCTTCAGCTTGTCATATTCTGGGAAAATCCAGTCACGGATAGCGTCGTTAGCAATGTGGTGTCCTAAAGACTGAGATACACCACGGAAACCTTCGCAACGTAAGGGTATAACAGGCTTACCAATTTGCTTAGAAGTTTTCTTAGCTACAGCTTCGATGTCATCCCCAATTAGACCGATGGGACATTCAGATTGAATGGAAACACCACGATTGAGAGGGAAAAGAACGTCGAGTTCTTCAATGAGTTTAATGAGTTTTTTGTCACCACCGAAAACGATGTCGCGTTCTTGGAAGTCGGAGGTGAAGTGCATAGTACCAAAGGAGTTGATACCAGTTACACCAACGTAGTAGTTACGACGACCAGACCAAGACCAGTAACCGCAACCTACAGGACCGTGGCTGATGTGGATCATGTCCTTAATAGGACCCCAAACCACACCCTTAGAACCTGCATAAGCACAACCACGAGCGGTCATTACACCAGGAACGGATTTGATGTTAGACTTAACGCCGCAATCAGACTTGCTTTCTTCGTGGACGTTGAGGTGTTTTTCGCGCTTTTTGCGGGATTTTTCGGGATAAGCTTTCAGAACTTCTTGAAGAAGTTCCTTATTTTCATCTACAAGATTCTTGTTTTCTGGAGGTGTCATAGTCTGCCTCGATGACTCTTACGTATGGGGAAATAGAAGGATTAGAGGGAGGGGAGAGGGAGAAGTGGGGAAGGGAGAGTGGGAAAATTACTTCCGCATCTTCCTTTCTCCGTATCTCCTAATTACGGCATTACCTACTTGGTAGCTTCTGCGGGCTTACCAATGATTTCTGCGTGCTTGGTATCGTCGTCAAGGATACCGTATTCGATCAACAGTGCTTCTAGTTCATCCATTTCAATTGGTGTAGGAATGGTGAGCTTGTCGTTGTTGATGATTTTCTTGGCTAATGCGCGGTATTCGTTACCTTGAATGCTATCTGGTGCGTACTCGTTAACTGTCATCCGGCGCAATTCTGCGTGTTGAACGATATTGTCACGAGGTACGAAGTGAATCATGTGGGTGTTCAAACGTTCAGCCAAGTTTTCAATCAATTCGGCTTCCCGGTCAGTTTTACGGCTGTTACAAATCAAGCCACCCAAGCGTACACCACCAGTGTGAGCATATTTTAAAATACCGCGAGCGATGTTGTTTGCAGCGTACATCGCCATCATTTCACCAGAGGTAACGATGTAGATTTCCTGTGCTTTACCTTCACGGATAGGCATAGCGAAACCACCACATACAACGTCACCTAATACGTCGTAGGATACGAAGTCTAAGTCTTGGTAAGCACCGTTTTCTTCTAGGAAGTTAATGGCGGTGATGATACCACGACCGGCGCAACCTACACCGGGTTCTGGACCACCAGATTCTACGCACTTAACGCCACGGAAACCAGTCAACATGACTTCGTGGAGTTCTAAATCTTCTACTGCACCGCGTTCAGCAGCCAAGTGAAGAACGGTTGTTTGAGCTTTGGCGTGGAGCATCAAACGGGTGGAGTCGGCTTTAGGGTCGCAACCTACAATCATAATGCGCTGACCCATTTCTGCCATAGCTGCTAGGGTGTTTTGGGAGGTGGTAGATTTACCGATACCGCCTTTACCGTAGAAAGCTATCTGTCTAATGTTTTCGTCAGTCATGGTTCTTTATTCCTGCAATTAGTTGGTTAGTTGGTTGGTGGGTCTTTGCGTTTGTTTGTGGGCTGCTCATGCCGGATGGAGCTTTGGCAGTGAGCCTCATGTAGAACGTCGCTAGAAAGGGGGCGATCGCTCCACAGAAAAACCAATAGAATTTTTACTCATGATGGTTCGTTATGTAGTTGTGAAAGTGCTTTTGAGTCTTAACTGTTAACTAGACTGCTTCGACTACAAGAGTGGGACTGATGCGATCGCGTAATCTTGATTCAATTGCTATCTTTAAAGTTGCTGTAGAGCTAGAACAAGAGCCACACGCGCCTTGCAGCACTACTTTGACAATATCGCCGTCTACGTCGTAGAGTTCTACATCTCCGCCGTCGGCTATCAATACTGGTCTAACTTCTTCATCTAATACTTTTTGGATTAGGGCTATCTTCTGCACGTTGGTTAACGGTCGTTTCTGCCCGGAATTAGCTATTTCTTTAGCAGGGTTCACGCCATTTGTGTTGAGATTCGTTGCGGCGTTCTTTTCCTTTACATCTTTAATGATATCATCAATTTTAGCTAAACAAGAACCGCAACCGCCACCAGCTTTGATGTAATTTGTTACATCTTCGGCACTGGTAAGGTTATTCTCTGTAACCACGCGACGAACTTTGTTTTCACTGATACTAAAGCAAGTGCAAACTAACGCCCCTTCATCATCGTCATCATGGGTAGCGAGAGGGATGCCACGATAGTTATAGATAGCAGCTTCTAGAGCTTCTTGCCCCATGACAGAGCAGTGCATTTTGGCTTCTGGCAAGCCACCGAGGTAATTAGCTATGTCTTTATTAGAAACTTTTAGGGCTTCATCTAAGGTCAGACCCTTAATCATTTCTGTTAATGCACTAGAAGAAGCGATCGCACTGGTGCAGCCAAAGGTTTGGAAGCGAGAGTCAACAATCGTATCAGATTCGACTTCAACTTTGATGTGCAATCTCAGCGCATCACCGCAAGCAATACTACCTACTTCTCCCGTGGCAACCTTCACGCCAGGTTCGCCGTTTTCTTCGATGACTCCCTGATTCTTGGGATCGTAAAACAGTTCTAATACTTTATCTGTGTAGTCCCACATATTTAGTTCCGAGTGCTGAGTTTTAAGTGCTGAGTGAGGGATTGGTCACTGGGGACTGGGTACTGGGAATTGGGAACTAAATTTTTTCTCCCCCTGCTCCCTGCCCCCTGCCCCTCAGCTTCTTCCTATTCCCTAATTAATGATGAGCCAATGTTTGTGCTTGTGCTTGCAGCCAACCCGCTTCGTCATTTTTGAAGGGTGAGAGAGCGCGGAGGCGTTCGACAATTTCGGGCATGACTTCAATAACGCGATCGATTTGTGCTTCTGTAGTGTAGCGACAAAGACTGAAGCGAATCGAACCGTGGAGGATTGTATATGGTAAACCCATTGCCCGGAGGACGTGGGATGGTTCGAGTGAACCAGAGGTACAAGCTGAACCAGAGGACGCACAGATGCCATGTTTGTTCAGGAAGAGCAGAATAGCTTCGCCTTCAATGTATTTAAAACCAATATTAGTGGTGTTGGGCAATCTCTGCGTAATGTCGCCGTTAACTTCACAGTCAGAGATTTTAGCGAGTAAGGATTGTTCGAGGCGATCGCGCAGCCTTGTTTCTTTCTTAATTGCTGTTTGTATGTGTATTAATTCCAATTCTGCGGCTTTACCTAAGCCCACAATTCCCGGTACATTCTCTGTACCTGCACGCCGGCCGCGTTCTTGGTGTCCACCAAGGAGCAAGGGGCGAAATCTCACACCACGCCGCACATACAAAGCACCAATACCTTTGGGTGCGTGGATTTTGTGACCAGATATGGTTAACATATCGATGGTGCTGGTCTTCATATTCAGAGGTATCTTACCTACTGCTTGCACCGCGTCTACATGGAAAATTGCGCCACGTTCCTTAACCCGCATCCCAATCTCTTCAATGGGGAATATAGTTCCGGTTTCGTTGTTGGCATACATAATCGTCACCAAGGCAGTGTTACCTGTCAACGAGGCTTCTAGTTCATCTAGATCCAATTGCCCGTGACGATTTACTGAAAGATAGGTAACACTATAGCCTTGGGTTTCTAATTGTTTGCAGACATTCAAGACTGCGGGGTGTTCAACTTGCGTAGTGATGATGTGACGTTTTTCTGGTTGGGCTAACAATGCAGCGCGAATGGCGGCATTATCACCTTCAGTTCCACAACTAGTAAAAATAATTTCTGATTCATCAGCACCCAACAAAGCTGCAACCTGTTCTCTGGCTTTTGTTACTGCCTTCCCAAGTTGCCCCCCGAAGGTGTGCATACTAGAAGGATTGCCGTAATAATCGGTCAGGTAGGGCATGATTGCCTCTACAACGTCTGGGTCTACCTTAGTGGTAGCATTATTGTCGAGATAAATAACACTCATCTTTATACCCCTAAGATTTCACCCTGATGCTTTTGCAACTGTTCAGAAAATTTTTGAGAATAACAATTAAACCAACGATCCCAATAGTCTTGTTTTTTTGTCAATTTCGCTATAACTCGGTTGTAGTTAGCAAACCAACCTTCCCAATAATCGCTAGGTACTTTAACGCAACCATCGCAGGTGGGGCAACCAGCTTTACATTGAGGAACGGTGTGAATGCCACCAACGCAATTTGTACATAATTCGGTATCAATCCAGTGTTGACCGTCTTCAGCAATTTTGATTGCACCAGTAGGACATACAGACAGACAGAGCTTGCAGGAAATACATTGGCTGGTGATTTGGTAAGCCATGACTATTCTCCTTGTTGAGTGGGAGTAGTGAGTGGGGAGAGGTGGCAGGGGACAGGTGACAGGTGATAGGAAATCATCTGTTCCCTGTAACCTGTTCCCTGTAACCTATTCCTTATTCCCTTCTTTGACGTATTGCTCGTGAAACTCTAAAGCAACCTTCTCAATCACGTCGTAAGCTTCTACAGTCTGTATGCCAGCTTGGAGCAGTTTTTCTTTGGGGGATTCGCCAATTTTGGCAACTAAAACTGCTTTGCAATCTGCTATTGTTTTCACAATATTGTCAAATGTGGCAGCTTCGCCGTATCCACCTTGACAATAGTGATCTACCTTACGGTGACTGATAAACTTAACTTCGCTGCCATCCACTTCGTAAACTTGGAATTCCTTCACATGACCGAAGTGTTGGTTAACTAATCCACCGCCTTTGGTTGCGACTGCAACTAAGATTTTGGGGCTGTTAGCAACTTGTTGTTTGCCAATTAGTACCTTTTCTTTAGCTACTTTCAGTTCTTCTCTAAATTTCTCAATACCTGCGTGAACTTCTTGGCGTTTAGCGAAGTCGTATTCTGAGTCCATTTCCAAGAATTTATCTTTAGTAAATTCTTGGCTACGGTCTTCTCCTAATAAACCTACAGCATCGGCGCGGCACTGGCGGCAATGGCGCATCATTTTCATGTTGCCAGCACATTGGTCTTGCACCGACTTCAGTTCTTTCT
This sequence comes from Anabaena sp. UHCC 0399, assembly GCF_034931465.1. NCBI lineage: Bacteria > Bacillati > Cyanobacteriota > Cyanophyceae > Nostocales > Nostocaceae > Anabaena > Anabaena sp. UHCC 0399. Next base: position 129,959 of record NZ_JAYGGZ010000005.1, read on the forward strand.
GTGAAGGGCCACGCTGACCTGTTAAGCCAAAGTGTGTACCGTGTTCCGGGGCAGAAATTAGAGGCATGATGTTGTGCAAGAATGCACCGTTTTCCCGAATCATCTTGTTGACTTCAACTAGATGTTGGTCGTTGATGCCGGGAATCATGACGGAGTTGACTTTGCACAAGATGTCGGCTTCTCTGAGGGCTTGTAAGCCTTCCATCTGCTTCTCTAGGAGAATCTTCGCGCCTTCTACGCCTCTGTAACGTTTACGTTTGTAATGAACCCAAGAATAAATCTGTGCGCCAATTTCTGGGTCAATGGTATTTAAGGTGATGGTAACGTGGTCAATATTTAGTTGTTTAATGCGATCGATATATTCCGGCAGCATTAAACCGTTGGTTGATAGACACAGCTTAATATCTGGGGCTTTGTCTGCAATCAACTCAAAGGTGCGGAAAGTCTTTTCTGGGTTCGCCAGAGGATCGCCAGGGCCAGCAATTCCCAAAACTGTCATTTGGGGAATTTTGCCTGCAATGACTAAAACTTTGTGTGCTGCTTCTTCTGGTGTGAGTAATTCGCTAACTACTCCAGGACGACTTTCGTTAGCGCAGTCATATTTACGATTGCAATAGTTGCACTGAATGTTACAAGCAGGAGCTACTGCAACGTGCAACCTGGCATAATGATGATGAGCTTCTTCGCTGTAGCAGGGATGTTTAGCAATGCGTTCTTGGAGCTTTTCATCGATTTCCACGGTGGAGCTGCTTTTGCTGTCGCATCCGCAACCACCTGATTTTGCTTGGGTAGAGGTCGATTCAGTAACGGAAGAGCCTGTAACTGGTAGTGTCATTGAATTTCGCAAAGGTCGGTGGACTAGCTGCCACTGTGGGAGATGCTGTTGCTACTTTTGTTGCCTGACGAATGGAAGTCGCTTCTGTTACACTACCTGTAGCGGATTCGCTAAGTAGGTTAGGCGATGAAGTCCTGGGGTTTCGGCTGGTGTGTGTCAACTTTGGGTCTTGGTAGAATTTGTGTGTACAGCCGCGACTTCTATTCAGGAAGGCATAGTGCTATCTCATCCCTCCACTCACTTTCGGCTTTTGTTTTATGTAGAAGCGTTAAGTGATTGGCGATATAAGATTTATAGCAGTAGTCTTTGACTGCCTCGCTGCGACACTCTGGAATAGAATTTATTGGATTTATTAGGGTTGTACTCAAAATCTAAAACTGTGATTTTGAGCGGGTTTAAATAATTTTAAAAAATCTTTTCGGGTAGGGGTTCTAGTATTTTTTAGTTGGGGTACGAGTATTTATGGAAAGGGGTTCAGGATTTAGTTGTACTCATCTATGACCCAATACTAGCAAAGGTTTGAGTGCTGTTTGGGCTAATTTCTGACTATACAGTTTTGTACTCAAATCCTCCAGAAATCTTGCTCAAAGTCATAATTAGCAAGGGATTGAGGAGGGAAAAACTGGGGTATATTACGTTGTAATACCCCAGATACGTGCGAAATTCAATTCTGTATCCAACATATCATTTTTTTTTAGGGAAAAATGCAATTTATATTTTTTTAATGTTTAATTAAAATTGATAGTCAATAGTGCTGATAAGTCTTATCTAGGAGGCTTTACAAGCTTTGACAAAGGGCAATGTTAATGCAGATTATTTTCAATAATTTTAACTTTATTTCTGTTTTTATTCTAGGTTTAAATACTCTCAAAATATAGGGAATGAGAATTTGCAAAAATCATCACGCCTATGGAGACGTTGCACTGCAACGTCTCTACACATCCATCGTGTTAACAGCACCATATTGTTGAGTTTCTGGAGTTAGATGCAAAAACAACGCTATCAATACCACTCTTGAAAGTTACTCAATCATCATCGAATCACTAAACTAAACTCATAACGCACTCAATCAAGAACACAGGGTAGCAGGAGGAATGCTATGAAAGCAGTGATTATCCGGCGGTATGGAGCTACTGATGTTTTGCAGTATGAAGAATTAGAGCAGCCGCAAATCAAACCTGACGAATTATTAGTGAGGGTACACGCTAGCAGTGTTAACCCCATCGACTGGAAAACCCGCAAAGGAATGTTGAGCTTTCTGACTGGGAATAAATTCCCGATGATTTTGGGGTTTGATGTGGCGGGGGAAGTGGTTGCTGTTGGTTCGCAAGTCACACGTTTTCGAGTGGGAGATGCAATTTACGGTAGCACTAAGTTTCCAGGGGGAGCTTATGCAGAATTTGCGGCTGTTCCAGAAAATTTGGCGGCGTTAAAACCGAAAAATTTGAGCTATGAGGAAGCGGCTACTGTACCCTTAGCCGCCATGACAGCACTGCAAGCTTTGCGCGATTTGGGTCATATCCTCCCCAGACAGAAGGTGTTAATTAATGGTGCTGCGGGTGGGGTAGGTATGTTTGCAGTGCAAATTGCTAAAGCTTTCAATGCTGAGGTGACAGGAGTTTGCAGTACCAAAAATTTAGAGTTTGTGAAATCTTTAGGAGCAGACCGGGTTATTGATTATACAGAACAAGACTTTACCGCCGAGATGATACAGTATGACATTATCTTTGATGCGGTAGCCAAGCGATCGCTTGCTCATTGTAAAAAAGTTCTCAAACCCAATGGGGTATACATCAGCACTCTACCCACCCCAGACGTTTTAATCCAGGGTTTTTTCTCTATGTTCTTCCCTGGTCAAAAAGCAAAGTTTGTGATGGAGAAACCCAACGCGCAAGACTTAGTTTACCTAAAAGAGTTGATTGAAGCCGGGAAAGTGAGAACTGTAATTGATCGCACCTATCCCCTACAGGAACTAGCGGCGGCTCATGCGTATAGTGAGAGTGAGCGCACTGTGGGGAAAATTGCTATTTCCGGCGGTGGAGTTTAGCAATAATAAAAAACAAGATACCCGAATTTTGAGAAAATTCGGGTATCTGAGAGTTAATATACTTACTCATTTGGAAGTGCTTGCTGGACTTGTGCAATATCCAAATCTAAAGCCTGTGCTATCTGTTCCACAGTTAAACCCAGTGCTAAAAGTTTAGGTACAGCTTCTAATTTTGCTTCCAAACGTCCTTCTTGTTCACCTTCTTGTTTACCTTCTTGATAAACCCGCGTCTGCTTCAATTCACTTAATCCAAACATCGCCTCTATCTCCTTTCGACTCATTTGAGGAAATTTATAAACCAAGATTGTCTCTATTAATTCTAGTAATTGTTTTTGTGGAAATTGCGAGTTTTCTGCTTGCTGGGTACGGTTGATTAATTCCCTGGCGGTGGTAATGGCTGTATCTGCATTTTCAATGACTAATTTGATGGTAGCAATACCTATTGGTAGTGATGCAGCTTCGCCTAGCTCGTCTAAGTAAATTATACTGATGCGATCGCTAATAAAAAACTCATCACAATCTTGTCGCTCACCAGTATCTACATTCGGCTAGGATAGATGACCACGCCTCGCCAAGTATGTTGACGTTTATTTTGGCGTAGATATAAAAATATTTCTGAAACAAGGCGCAAGTAAATGTCTGAGTCAGGTTGAAATTGGACTTCGGCAAAATAAATCGGGTTGGCTTCATCTTGGGTGGGAAGAAATACACCATCAATTCTGAAAGCTGTTTGTTTAATTTCAACGGAAGCAAATTGATAGATGTTGGCGGTTTCGGGAGGGTTGCCAATTAGTTCAAAGAAAATGCTGGGGAATTCTTGAAATAGGCGATAAAATATGCTGTCGGTTTTCACACTTTCAGGCTTAATATTAAGCTAATTCACTAATAATGTTAGTATCGCAGAGAAAGCTTATGCTATTCCTCTGCAAATGGGATATGGCGATCGCTACATCATGCGGGAGTCTCTAAGAGCGTGTTTGAAACATCCAAAAGGATATAATTTTGTCATTCTGACCGCAGGGAATAATCCAGATTTTCCTTGATTTAAGCCATATACTGAGATATTCCACTCCAGTTCCTACCCTACGGGAACGCTGGCGCGAACGCTTTGCTCAGGACTGCGTACTCCTACGGAGAAGCAAGCTACAATATGACATACAAAGACCCTTTTCAAGCATCCTCTAAAATATAATTCTCTTCAGCACAGATTTGAATAGTTGTGCAAAAGTATTAGAGAGGGAAGAGAAGTTTTGTTGCTGATGCTTTACTCTACTGATTTAGGGTTTTTTGCTCTGCTACTTGCTGGACTTGTGCAACATCTAAGTCTAACGCCTGTGCTATTTGTTCTACGGTTAAACCCAGTGCTAAAAGCTTAGGTATAGCTTCTTGTTTACCTTCTTGCTTACCTTCTTGCTTACCTTCTAATTTTCCTTCTAGTTTACCTTCTTCTCTAGCTTCTTGATAAACCCGCGTCTGCTTCAATTCACTTAATCCAAACATTGCTTCTATCTCCTGGCGACTCATTTGCGGAAATTTATAAACTAAGATTGTCTCTATTAATTCTAGTAACTGTTTTTGTGGGAGTTGCAAATTTTGTGATTGCTGGGTTTTCAGCAATCTTTTGCTAATCACCATTTTCTCCTAACTGCCATCTCAAGACTTTATCTCTTAATTTTTTTTCAGCTTCTTCTTTGCGTTGACGAATTTGAGTCAGTCTTTGATTTGCCAATCCTTGAGTATCTGTTTGTTGAGTAATAAATTTATCCAGTTCTTGGGGATTAGCCTTAAACTTTTTGAGTAATTCTTTTTGTGCTGGAGTTATTTGAGGATTTTCAAGTGCTTGTTTATATTTCTGCTCGTCTTTGAGTAATTCAGTAAACTGAGCTTTAGCTTGGTTTCGCAGTTGTTCTAGTTGTGCTTTCCCTTGTTCGCTATTGAGTTGAGATTGAAGTTGTAATAGTTGTTGTTCTAGTTGAGCTTCAGCTTTTTGTGCCTGTTCATCAATTTGTTTTAAAGCTGGTTGGATAGCTTGATTAAAATCAGCGATCGCTCCTTGCTCATCTCCCGAATCTCTGCGGGCAAAACCTCGTCTACGATAAGCTTCCACATCATTAGGATCAATTTTTATTACTTGAGTATAAGCTTCTATTGCCCCACGAAAGTCTTTTTGATTATACTTTTTTAAGCCTTCGAGTTTGTAAGCCGCAGCATCTTTCGGAGTTGCATCTATAGGATTGTTAGTTGCAGATTTTTTTGGTTCTGAACTTACAAATTTGTCAATTCCAGCATTTTGCATCAGTCCTTGCAAATAGACTATGCCAAAACCTACCAATACCATTAATGGCAGAACAATAAAATATTTATAAATAGACTTTTTTGGGCTGCTAGAGACATTATGTTGGGATGGATTAGGATTTGTTGCTGGTAGTGGTGGCGATGAATTTAAATCATGTAAAACTGCCTCGGCTGATTGATAACGCTGCTGGTACTCTTCTTGCAAAAATTTATCCAGCATTTGCCCCAATTCTTGACTGACTGGTTGCTGCAAATGTTCTCGCCAACTCCCAACCCAACCATAACCTTGACGCTTCCACAACTCCCAAGGATGAATCCCAGTCAACAGGTGAAAGCAAGTTGCACCGACACTATATAAATCACTGGCTGGGTACGCTTCACCTCCCTGCATTTGTTCCAGTGGTGCATAACCAAAAGAACCAATGGTTGTTCCTACTTGCGTCATGACTGTTGCTGTCAGTTGCTTGGATGCACCAAAGTCAATCAGTACCAACTTCCCATCACTGTGACGAATGATATTTTCTGGCTTGATATCGCGGTGAATTACTTTCTGTTGATGAACAGTTTTGAGAATATCTAATAAATCGAGCAATAATTCCCTGACTTTCTGCTCGGTGAAACTTCCCTGATTTTGTAATTCTTTTAATAAATTCTGCCCGTCGATAAATTCCTGTACTAAATACAGGCGATTATCTTCATTAAAATACGCCAACAGTGTGGGAATTTGCGGATGTTTGCCTAACTGTTGCAGTCGCTTGGCTTCTTGCTCAAATAGTTCTGTGGCTTTATTGAGTGCGCCTGTTCCCTGTACTTGCGGTGCAAATTGCTTGATGACACAATGCTCATTTAATTTGTCTACATCTTCTGCCAAATAAGTCTTACCAAATCCCCCGCCACCTAATGTTTTGATTGGGCGATAGCGGTTTCTCAACACGATTAAGGGAACGCCGCAGCTAGAGCAGAACTTTACACCATCGGTATGGGGTGGATTATCGCAAGCTGGATTTAGGCAGCAGGTCATAACTGTGCTTATATGGACAAAGTGTATTTATTATCGCTTAAATACAAATTACTTTGGGTAGATACCGCAAAATTTCTGAAGCTTTCTTGGGTTTGGCTGTTGCTGGTAGGACTTATGATTATTTGTGCCACAATTGAGAAACAGATAATTAATCCCACAAACGAACAAGCACAAGTCTGTGTGCGTGTCTGCCAAATGTTATCAAACACCTATCGCAATGTAAGCTGAGTTTATGCCCAAGAAAATTAGAGAACTCAAAAGCTTATTGCTGCAAGCAGGGTTTACTGATAAACCTGCAAAGGGTAGTCATAGTAAATGGATACATCCGCTATTATCTCAAGCTATTATCATCGCTGGCAAAGATGGGAGTGATGCTAAACCTTATTTAGAAAAACAAGTTAATCAAGCACTTGCAGAATTACAGAAAATAGCAGCAGAGGAGGAGACAGAAGAATGAAATACACAGTTATTATTCAATGGTCTGAGGAAGACCATTGTTATGTGGTTTTGTTACCTGAGTTTACCAATGTAATGCAGCCTTGTACTCATGGAGATACGTATGAGGAAGCTTTAAGAAATGCTCAGGAAGTTTTAGAAATGCTGATTGAGACAGCTTTAGAAAATGGTGAATCTTTGCCAGAGCCGAGAACATTAGGAAATTCATTTCAAGTAGCATGAATATAATGTTTTCTATCTATTGATAATCTCTGTTATGCCTGTATTTTCTGTAAGCTGCAAAAAGGGTCAGATTTGGGTTCAATTAATTGGCTGACTGGTGAACTTGTGAGGTTTTTTAACCCTCGTCGAGACTTTTGGGGGGAGCATTTTCGATTAGATGAGGGTGTGATTTAATCACTAACGGATATTGGCAAATTAACTGCACTTATTCTAGATTTTAATGCTGATGATCGGGTGATTGAACGACAAGCTTTCATCGTATCTGATCAGTATCCATCGCCATCGGCACTAAAGCAGATAAATAAGTAGGCTCAATGTGTTAATTTGCTCTTATCAATGGGCATCTTATACTTAGCAGCTATTGCCACTTAAACCATAGAATTACACTGGTAATTGTACGATGCCCTATCAAAATATTACAGCCTCCTTGTCGGCAGCAGATATTCAAGAAATTAAAGCAGCACTACAGACAATTCAACGCAAGTTACCTTTTTTGATTACTCTCAGTCCTGAAGAACGGCGCAAGTTGGTAAAAATGGGTGATAAAAGTCTCGCTTTTGTGAACAATAGTGTTTCGGCGGCTAAGTCTAACCCAGAAATTTTGCCAGCTAGTTTTGATGTTGATGAACTGGTGCGGGATTATCAATTAGCTACTACACTCGCTGAGGTTTTAACCTCTATGCACCAACTTGCTGAACAGGTGGATGATACGTTAATGGCAGTCAGTAGTGAAGCTATGACTAGCAGTTTGACTGTTTATGATTATGTGAAGACTGCGGCGAAAAAGACTCCGGGTTTAAAAACTGTCGCTGAACAGTTAGGGGAGCGTTTTAAGGCTATTAGAAGTAAATCTACTAAAGTTTCATCGGGTTCTTGATCAATTAATTCTCGTTGACGAGTATTTTTACTCCGTTCATCTATCTCAGATACTCGTTGACGAGTATTTTTGCTCTGTTTATCTATCTTTGATACTCATCGACGAGTATTTTTGCTCCGTTCATTTATCTTTGATACTCATCGACGAGTATTTTTGCTCCGTTTATCTATCTCAGATACTCGTTGACGAGTATTTTTGCTCCGTTCATCTATCTTTGATACTCATCGACGAGTATTTTTGCTCCGTTCATCTATCTTTGATACTCGTTGACGAGTATTTCTGCTCCGTTCATTAGTCAAGATGTAACTTAATTTGATACAGGCGTTGCGTTACGCTGCGCTAATACACCATACTGGACTGTCTAGGCTAAAATAGTGCGTTAGATATAGGTTGGGTTGAGGCTTTGCGATCGCGTAGCGTGCTGTAGGCAAACCCAACATTGATTGAGAAATTGGGTTTCATATTTCGACCCAACCTACAAAATCTAATGCAACTGATCCGCTTTTGGAGTTTCAGTTGGCGGATGTGTAATTTCCCCCTCGCTGTAACCTAGATCGTACATACTAGCAGCTTGAGCATCTTGCTCTGGGGGCGTTTTGGGTTTTCCCGCCCAAGCATCAGATTTTCCCAAGCTAAAACAATCTTCATCAGTCATCCCAGAACCGAGTGTGTTGTTTTTTGTCTTATTCATCGATGCACTTGTGAATGGCTAGGGTTTGGTAGCAGCCATAATTTATGATGTTTGCATTACAGTTTGACTAAAAGCCTCTTACCAGATACAGATATTTTTGAGTTTCTGGTTGAAAGACTAAAATAAGGTGAAGAATTTGGTTGTTGAAGTACCAAAATCATAAGATAGATATAGTAACTGGGAATACAGAAATTTGGGTTGTAGTCTTATCTACTTGATATTCCAGGGAATTTGAGTACAGCTTAATATATCGCAAAATATCTGGCTAAAATCGTATCAGAGTCTTACATATTAAGTTTTTTGTAGCGAGTACAAAAATTCTGAACCCCTCACTTAAAAATACTAGTACCCCATATCTAAAACACTAGTCCCTCTAACCCAAGAGAAATTTGAAGCTGATGGAAGTTGCGGGTTGGGGGGGTTGAGTACAAGCTTAATTAATCCAATAAATCCAATCAAGATGGGTTGTACTGTCCTGTTGGGAGTGGCCTGCTATAAGCATAAAAGCACACGGCTCTTTTACCCAGACAGTACCGATGCAACAGTCTTTAGATGATATCGATAATCCACCTGATTCAACTCATACATCCTGGCTGAAAAGTCTTCTCTCTGGCAGTTTCTTAGAGCCATTATTGAGTGATTTTCTTATTATTTTTGAACGTGACCCCGCCGCGCGTAATTGGCTGGAGGTGGTTTTTTGCTACCCCGGTTTGCACGCTATCTGTTTACATCGTCTTTCCCATTGGTTACACCTGCGGGGTGTGGTGTTTTTCCCCCGGTTGATTTCTCATGTGGCTCGGTTTCTGACGGGAATCGAAATTCATCCAGGTGCAGAGATTGGTAAAGGTGTGTTTATCGACCACGGGATGGGGGTTGTGATTGGTGAAACGGCGATTGTGGGAGACTATAGCCTAATTTATCAAGGTGTGACTCTGGGCGGTACTGGGAAGGAAACTGGTAAACGCCATCCGACTGTGGGGAAAAATGTTGTGGTGGGTACTGGCGCGAAGGTTTTAGGTAATATTCAAATTGGCGATCGCGTCAGAATTGGTGCTGGCTCGGTTGTCTTGCGTGATGTCCCCCAAGATTCTACAGTCGTGGGGATTCCCGGACGGATTATTTCCCGCAAGGAAAAAAATAACTCATGTCCTCTAGATCATGGGAAATTACCTGATGTGGAAGCGAATGTGATGCGATCGCTGCTGGCTCGGATTGAGCAACTGGAACAAAAACTGCAAACTCTCACCAGTCAACCCCAAGCAGAAAAACTTGTGAGTAAGGATAAGTCATGATGTTGGGTTCTGATATGTTAGGTGATCATGTATTGCAGATACCGTTGTGCGATCGCTGGCAAATTTATCACCGTTTGCAAGAGTTGATGATTCCCTGTTCCTGTCCCCCTGATGGCTCGTTGCGGGTACAAGTGAACAGTTACTTGACAGCAATTTTAGTTCGCAGTACAGTTATGCAATTTCTAGCTCCTCGTCAAGAACTGCTTGACTGGCTAGAGCGTTGTTGGAGTTATTAATTCGTAATTCGGATCAGGGTGCTGTTAGTTTGGCGAAGTGTAAACTCATATTGAGTAGCAACTGGTACAGCGCAACAAAAAGCTGACAAAATAAGCATTCTTTTTTTTGACTTTTGACTTCGGAGTAAAGCGACGTGACTACTCACAACAAAGATATAGAATTGCTACATTTTTTACATAATGAACTTGAGCTTTCCCATAAAGATATTGCTATAGCTTTAAAACACCGCGAGTTTGATCCTGCACCTTTACCGATGTTACTTTGGCAATATGGCTTAGTTAATTTAGAACAATTGGAAAAAATTTTAGATTGGTTATATATCTAAGAGTATTTGATAAATTTATTTTATATTGTCAACAAAAGCTGATTATTTTAGTGATTTACTGAAAAATAATTATATTTTTTATCAGGCTATTAATGTATCTATTAGTTTGTGAAATAGTATTTAAGAAATATTAAATTTTCACGACAATGCAGAAAGAAATCTTGTAAATATCCGCTATCCTTCAGTATTTGCGGATATTTTTAAATATCTATATTCGGATAATTTGATATTTAAAAATTGTGTAAAACTTGCAAAGAGATTCTTAAACTATACATAGTTTCTGTCTACTGTCATACAGATATATTGTTATTGTTTAGGTAATATTTAGAAATGATGAAGATGAATTATTAAGAGTGGGAACTTAGAGCATTTACCGTTCATTCTTCACCAGTTATTTTCAGCATTTACCAATACCAGGGCTTGTAAAAAATGCGCTTTTCCCCACAGAAAATATATTAAGAAAATTGCTAAGAGGGATGTTTGAGATGAACAAGATTCTCATTAATGACACTACATTACGTGATGGCGAGCAAGCCGCAGGTGTTGCTTTTACCTTAGAAGAAAAAGTGGCGATCGCTAAATTTCTCGATAGCATTGGTGTTCCCGAATTAGAAGTAGGGATACCGGCAATGGGCGAGGAAGAAATGCGTGCTATCTCGGCAATTTCTAACTTAGGTTTAAGTGCTGATCTCCTGGCTTGGAATCGCGCTGTCATCTCAGATATTAAAGCTTCTATTGCTTGTGGAATGAAGCGTATACATATTGCTATCCCGGTTTCGGGTATTCAAATCGCCGCGAAATTCCACGGTCAATGGCGGATAAGTCTGCAAAGACTCAAAGACTGTATCAGCTTCGCAGTTGATCAAGGTCTTTGGGTAGCAGTAGGGGGCGAAGATTCCTCCAGAGCGGATGAAAGCTTCCTCTTGGATGTCGCACTTTCAGCCCAAGAGTGGGGTGCATCACGCTTTCGCTTCTGCGATACCGTAGGCGTTCTTGATCCTTTCAGCACCTATGGGGAAATAAAGCAACTGGTTTCTGCTTTATCAATTCCCGTAGAAATTCATACTCACAATGATTTTGGTATGGCTACAGCCAACGCTTTAGCTGGAATTAAAGCTGGAGCTGCATCTGTAAATACTACAGTTATTGGCTTGGGTGAGAGAGCTGGTAATGCTGCTTTAGAAGAAGTGGTCATGGCCATCAAACGCATCTATGGCGTAGATATGGGTATTAAAACAGCCCGGTTGTTGGAATTATCACAACTGGTAGCAGCTGCCTCTGGTGCTAGCGTACCACCTTGGAAAGCGATCGTTGGTGAAAATACCTTTGCTCACGAGTCAGGAATCCATGCTCATGGTGTCATGCAAAACCCCAACACCTACGAACCCTTTGCACCGGAAGAAGTCGGTTGGGAACGTCGCTTGGTACTAGGTAAACATTCTGGACGACACTTGGTATCTAGTTTACTAGAGCAAAATGGAATTTTTCTCAATGCAGAAGAAACCCAGTCTGTTTTAGATGCAGTCCGCCAACAATCAGTCAAGAAAAAGCGCAGTTTAACTACCGAAGAACTGCTGAACTTGGTAAAAGAACAGAGGTATTCTCATGCAGCGCGATGAATACGAGTTGGATTTAGAACCTGCTTTTGAACTTGGAGAAAAAGTCAGACTTCGCAAACAAATTAAGAATGATGGCACATTTCCAGGGAGAGAACTGGGGGAAATTTTAGCGAAAAAGGGAGAGATTGGTTATGTATCGAGTATAGGAACTTTTCTACAGCGTTCCTATATTTATGCAATACATTTTTTGGATAAAGGAATCATTGTTGGCTGTCGGGAAAGAGAAATAGAATCTGCTGAGGAAAACCATGAAAGTGATGTTACGAATGGATAATGGCGGTAACTTAACAGTCTATGTTCCTAAAAAAGACCTAGAGGAAATAGTAGTTAAACAAACAGATGGTGCTGAAGGCAAGATTCTGACCCTAGCTAACGGTTGGGAATTAGAATTTCCAGAAATACCAGATGCTAGCAATTTACCTAAAACCCTAGAAGCTAAAAGGATCTCCTAAAATTTTTAGCAGCAGGTAAAAAGTAAAAAACCATTTTTATCTCTGTGTCTTTGTGCCTGGAGTGGTTCAATATTTTTTTTACCACAGAGCCACAAAGACACAAAGTATTTTCTAACCGAAACTTTTTGGGTTATTGAACATGGGTGACAAGTTTCTAACGTTATCAGAGTTTAATCTTGAGGGTGATTTCTTAGGTTTTATTGGCAATAAACCTAAAAAAATTAAATACTTAAGTTTAGCAATTCCCTCTGGAGATGTGTTAATTAAACTACCAAAAAAATTACGGACTGCTTTGAGTTCATCTTTAGAAATAGGTGAACGAATTAATATTTATGGGGTCGGTAAATTAAATCGATATAAAGGTACAATTAAACTCAAAGCTTATCAAGTAACAACACTTAGCGATGGGCTACGCTCCCATCTCCATGAAGATTTACCACCGCAACCATCAGCCAAGATTATGGTGTGTCAAAAATCTGGTTGCATGAAACGCGGTGGTAAAGGTTTATTATCAGATTTAGAACAGACTTTGTGCGATCGCGGTTTACTCGACAAGGTAACTATCGAACACACAGACTGTCAAAAACGCTGTAGCAGTGCGCCCAACTGTGTTTTAATGCTAGGTAAGAAGAAATACAAGAAAAACTGTCCAGAAGCGATCGCCTCACTGTTGGAACAACACTTCACTCAACTCTATTAGATATCTTTGCAAAATACTGTAGAGACGTAGCGATACTCCTTCTCTACAAGGGTTCTGGCTAACGCTAATAACGACTCTACAATATTTCAATCAGCAGAAAAACTTTTATCATTAAAAAATGGGGGCTTCCTCACCAGAAAGACCCCATTTTTTATGTTTTTCAGCACTTACTTTAGTGCTGACTACAAACTTGCAAAACTAGGCAAACGCGGCGGTTTTCACATCGTTATTTACCAGAATTTCTTGCAATTCATCGGCATCTACAGTTTCTTTATCCACCAGCATTTGCGCGATTTGATCTAAAATGTGGCGATTACTGACTAACACGTCTTTAGCGCGATCGTAGGCTGTGTCTACTAATTTACGAACTTCTTCGTCAATAGCAGCCGCAGTTTCTTCGGAGAAATCACGCTCTGACATGATATCGCGACCGAGGAACATATTACCTTGTTGACGACCGAGGGCGACAGGGCCGAGTTTATCGCTCATCCCAAATCGGGTAATCATTTGACGCGCTACACGAGCAACTTGCTGTAAGTCGTTGGAAGCACCCGTGGTAACTTCTTCTTCACCAAAGATAATTTCTTCAGCTAAACGACCACCTAAAGCCACAGCCATCTGATTTTCTAGATAGGCGCGGCTGTACAAGCCGGTATCCATGCGGTCTTCGCTGGGGGTGAACCAAGTTAAACCACCAGCACGACCACGAGGAATGATGCTGATTTTTTGTACTGGGTCATAGTCGGGCATCAAAGCACCAACTAAAGCGTGACCGGCTTCATGATAAGCTACCAGGGTTTTGCGTTTTTCGCTCATCACCCGGTCTTTCTTCTCTGGTCCAGCTAAGACGCGATCGATGGCATCATTGATTTCATCCATCGAAATTTCGGTCAAGTTGCGTCTTGCTGCCAAAATTGCGGCTTCATTCAGCAGGTTAGATAAATCTGCACCGGTAAAGCCAGGGGTACGGCGAGCAATTTTATCTAGGTCTACGTCTTTCGCTAGGGTCTTACCACGAGCATGAACTTTGAGGATTTCGCTACGTCCAGCATAGTCGGGACGGTCTACGACGACTTGACGGTCAAAACGACCGGGACGTAATAAAGCTGCGTCTAGTACGTCAGGACGGTTGGTAGCGGCAATAATAATAATGCCGGTGTTACCTTCAAATCCATCCATTTCGGTGAGTAACTGGTTAAGGGTTTGTTCCCGTTCATCGTTACCACCACCTAAACCTGCACCCCGTTGACGACCTACAGCGTCAATTTCATCGATGAAGACGATACAGGGAGCATTGGTTTTAGCTTGCTCAAATAAGTCACGGACGCGGGATGCACCCACACCAACAAACATTTCCACAAACTCAGAACCGGAGATGGAGAAGAATGGTACACCTGCTTCCCCGGCTACCGCACGCGCCAGGAGGGTTTTACCTGTACCGGGAGGGCCTACTAGTAGCACACCTTTAGGAATTTTTGCACCGACGGCGGTAAAGCGATCGGCATTTTTCAAAAAGTCTACAACTTCGTTTAGTTCTAATTTGGCTTGGTCAATACCGGCAACATCGCTAAAGGTAACTTGAGTTTGCGGCTCCATTTGCACCCTCGCCTTGGACTTACCAAAGTTCATGGCTTGGCTACCAGGGCCATTTTGAGCGCGACGGAGTAAGAAGAATAAGCCCACCAGCAGTAATACTGGGAGGAATAAGCTGCTTAGTGCCTTGAGCCAGAATCCGTCTTCGCTTTGAGGTAAAACGGATATATCAACGCCTTTGGTAGTAAGAGTATTTATAAGGTCTGGGTCGTTGACTAAAGTAACAAGTTTTTTACTGGGGTCGTATCTGGGTGTTACCAAAGCGGTAGAACGGTCTGCACTTAAGCTGACTTTTTCTACTCTACCTTTTTCAACTTCTTGAATAAATTGGCTATATCGCCATGTTTCCCGACTTTCGCGCGGTTTATCAAAAAAAGCTGTGCCAAGTGCAATTACAACAATAAATAGCAGCGCGTACAGCCCCGCATTTCTCCATCTTTTATTCACTGAGGTTGATCCTCCCGTATTTGTGTGCGTAGGGCATTATTAGAATTATGTTAACTTATCTTAAGGTATAACAAAATCATTCTTCTGTCATGCTAAATAATAGTCCCCTAAGTTTTTGAAAGCTTGGATGGTAGGGATTATATTGTAGCGACCCTGTAGGCTGATTAACGGTATGTATGGGGATAATTTCCACCACACTATTAGTGTAGGCGATCGCTTCTAAGCTTTGGACGAATTTAGGTGTCCAAGGTTCTTCTCGCACCACCTGTTGATGATTGTGTAGCCGACTCATTAATTGCTGACGGCTAATTCCAGGTAATATACCCGCAGTTAATGGTGGTGTCCACCAGCTACCATTAACCCACCCCCAAAGATTACCTGTGCTGGTTTCTAGCCAATTTCCTGTGCCATCTACCAGAATGGCTTCTTGGGCATTTCCTGAGACTGTGGTTTTAGCTAGCCAAGCACCCAGGTAGTTACCAGTTTTATGAGAAGGAAGACTACGAGAGCATTCTGAACTAGCAACAGCACAAGCGACACCGTGTTTTTGCTTTGCTGCCAAATCCTCTGGTAATATTCTGCCAATTATCCATTCCCTACCATCGGGGAAGATCGTAATTCTGAGAACGGGGAAGTGCGTTAACATTGCTTCTGCACCTTGGCGTACCAGTTTCCAGTCTGGTTGTTGCCAACTAAAAGCTTGTAGGGAGAAAAGTAGGCGATCGCAATGTGCCTGCCAGTTAGTTAAACTACTATCTAGCGAATTGTCATACACTCGTAAAGTTGTAAAAACCGTTGCACCATACAGTAACCCTGGGTCATTAATATCTAATTCCAGAGTGTGGGACTGAATTAAACTACCGTTGTACCAGAACATTTTGGAAACAGGGGACTGGGGACTAGGAATTTTAGATTCTAGATTTTAGATTTTGGATTGAATAATCGAAAATCCACTCATTGCAAATCCACTCATTGAAAAGCTGGGGACTGGGGACAGAGAAAATGACTAATAAACTTCTTGCATAAATGCTGAAGCTGTCATGTTGAGTGAAGCGAAACATCTCAAAGATTGTACATTTCATTCAGAATGACACATTTGATTTTCAGACTTTTGTAAGAGGTTTAATGACTAAAATTTAATCTTTTGGTGGCAATTTAATACTATTAGTACCGTCGGGGTTGGTGATTACTGCTCCCCCTAATTTCTCAATAGCACTAATTGCTCTTTTACGAGTTTGTTCATCAACTGGATTACTTAATATCATTGACCAAGTAGCAATCTGGGCATATTTACTATCAGGGTTACTGCTAAGAAACTCGGCAGTTTTCTGAGAAGTGAAAACTACAAGTTGACTTTCTTCATCTTTATATTCACTAGCCCAATTAGCTGCTGTTTCAAAAGATTTCTGGGCAGCTTGAGAATTTCCTAAAAATAATAACTCATCAATACCTTTATAACGCCAAATATAATAAGATTTCTCTGGAACATGAGGAGATAAGGATTTTAAACCTTCTTCTATTATTGCTATTGAGCGTTCTGGCATGGCAGCATAGATAGATGTACTGCTAGAAAGACTCAGATAAGCTGCTAAAAATTTGGGGTCACGTTTTAAAATAACTTCAAAATATTCTGGACTTAGACTGTATCCAGTTCTCTCACGGACTTCATCATCACCAAAGTATTGCAAAAAATTTAGATAAGCCCAGTTTGCAACTAAATTATCATAGCCAAAACTGGGCGTTTGCTTGAGTAGATTTAGCCTTAATGTTTCTTGCTGTAGTCCTTTTTCTAAAGTATCTAAAGGAATATATTCCCGACTATTTAATAATTTTTGTAGCCTAGGCGATTGCATAAAGCCAATCCCTAAGATACATAAACTCACTACAAGAGGTGTTATGACACTTTGACGCGATATCAACATAGTTTTTCTATCTTTTTCGGCAGAGTTGCTCATTGTGTATAGTATTATTCCCGTAATAAGGTACTTCCAGATCAAAAAATATCTAAACTGTAGGGTGCGTCAGTATGAATAATTTCTGAGTATAGTTAGGTTCTATCGCACTGACGCACCCTACCCAACCATACAATTGCGGATAATTTATTTTTTGGTGTTCCCTAAGTCTTTTCGATAGTTAACGTAAATCCACACTTGATGATTACTTTTTATACTGCTTGTACTGTTTAATTCTAGATTATACACAGCTATTCCTTGTCATCTTTACTTAATTTTATGAAGTAAAGCTTGTCAAATTTCCCACATCTATTAGAATTGTACTCGTCTACATTGAAACCTTTGATCTTTAATTAGCTCATGGAAATTACTGTAAAAGAAGCGTCAGGTACAAACGGTCAACTTATCAAGGCTGAAAGTGGCAATTTTCAATCAATCATCAAGCAGCTAAACTCTAGTAACCTGGGTAGTAACAACATTATTGATGCGATGAAGGCAGCAATAGCTGAAGTTGTCGAGTTAGAAATTACTACTTGGGTTGTAGAACCATCTACTCAGTTAAATGAAGAATTAGAACCTAGTACAACATCTGCTCAACCAGGTAACAGAATTTATACCAAGATAAATTTAATTGATGGCGATATTGAAAATGAGGTTGGTAGTCAATTTCTTTGTAGTGGCCCTTATGCAGAACTCCTCAGCTTTCATTTAGATCAAGTCAAGGATAGCCGAGAAATCATGCAAAAGAATATAGAAAGTGTGCATAAAGTCTATAAGATTCTGATGGAGATGGCAAATTCTCGCAGGACAATATAACTAATTAATACAATTTTTGGGTTGTTAAATTAGTGAATTATATAGCCAAATACCTACAGTGGAATATCTAGACTTGTAGGTTACTTTGCTTGTGATTGTAAAAACACCAAATTATTACAAGTTTTTGCCAAGATTAAAGAGGTAGTAACTGTGGTTAATAGGACTCAAGCTCAAGCTAGAGATAGTCTTGCAAATCAAAATGCAGATAAAATCAAAGTATCAAATACTACTCAAGGTAGAGAAGGAATTCAATCTAAGTCTATAAGTTTATTAAATAAATTTGTATCTTCGGTGCAGGTATTAGTTGAAGATATTACCGCATTAGAAGTCAATACAATGATTGTTAATAGTATTAGTGGTACTAAATTTAGTGCTTGGGAAGCATACCAAGAAATATATTCCATACATGATAAAGATTACTTTGATGTTATAGGAATTCCTGAAGAATTACACGATCGCTATAAAAGTTTATTTTCAGAATTAGAAAGAGAGTATTTCTATCTTCTCATTGAAGATGTAAATCACACAATGAATGATTTACAACATGAAAAAGTCAGAAAATATCATCAACGACTACATCTTTTAAAGGAACTTAAGAGAGGAAAAATAGTTGAATCTGATCCCAGATATGTAGAATTAGCTAGACCAATATTACCTGCACCTGCTCCAGTAATAGATGATATTAATCAGGAAAAGCAGAGGAACTGGGAACAAGAATGGCAAAGTAATTGTGACGAAATTCAAGCACTTTTAAATAATGAAAAATTTGTGCGGACACTGCGTAAAATTATTGAACTGAAAGCGGCTTTGGATGGCGGTGATGTTACTAGTAACAAAATTGATACAATTTATGCCCAAACTGTTATGCAGTTAGATGGTGATATTATCACCAGATATCACAAAGACCTATTCGATTTATCAGAAGATTCAAAAAATTTAATTCTGCAAATTCACAATGAAGGAGTCGTTGCTGGCGAAAAACAATGGCGGGGAATATTAGATTTCATGATTAATTTAGTAAAAAGTCTGGCAAATATATCTACGAATGGTCAACGATAAGACATACGCAAAGAGTCTTGCTGATGTTACCTTGGTTTTTTTATTGCCTATTCCTCAAGGTAATAGTGTTGAAATTAAGGTTGAACAGTCTCAATGTAGTTTCTACCTAAACCAGAAGATTGTAGAGCAAATTCAGCAAGCTCAGAAAACAGGTCTTTCTGTAAATATTCCGCCTAAGTTACTCATTCATCTTTGGTACTGTACTTGCTTTCAGCATAATTTTGTTCCAGATAGGAGAGTGGAACAAGATAAAAATAAAAGCACTAGGTCTTACTTGATTTTTCTCATGAACATCTTGAAAATATTGAGGAGTAAGTATTTACAAAATCAGACAAGCTTCCAGATTGGATGTACTTTTAATTCTTACTATAGCCCAAAGGAATTAACTGCCGAAGACTATCGAGAAAAAGACTGTCTTTTACAAAGTGTTGTCTTGTTTTATGGTGATGTTATCCAGAAAGTTAAAAAGGATTTTCTGCAAAATAATGCTAATTTAGTAAACGTTATTTCTGCTCATTATTGGTTGGTAGATCAGTTACTAAGTTCCTTAAGAAATAAGTTAAATATGCTAGTTTGGGAGTTCGCTTCCTTATTTCCCTCTGGATTCTTAGTTAGTAAAATAAATAAAGTAAATATATTTAATTCTAACAATAGTGTAATCTGGTTAATTTTGACTTGGTTAGGATTGGCTTTATTAGTTGCCACTAGCAGATATATAATTTTCAAACAACTCCAAAAACTGGCTGGTATTAATTATAAGTATCTCAATAGGTTGGCGTGGGGAATAAGTTGTATAATTCCGGCGATCGCTATATTTTTAACTCAAGAAATTCAAGCAATTGATATCATGCTCTTCTCAATTATATCAGTTGTTGTACCTCTAGTAATTCAGCAAGTTTTAAGTTTTATTTGGCCGCAAGTTTGGAAACTAATTTTGCGTCGTGTGCTGTGAAGATGCAATAAAAAGACGCGATTTATCGCGTCTCTACAAAATAATTACGAATTAATTAATAAATGCCAACATTCCTGAGCGATCGCCCAATCTTCTTGAGTGTGAATAACTAAAACTCTGACTGTAGAATCAGGGGTGGATATATCTTCATCTACAGGGTTGTTTTGATTTTTCTGGGGATCAATTTTTAACCCTAAAAACCCGAAGGCTTCAGCCGCAGCCTGACGAATTCCGGCGGATTTTTCACCGATACCGGCGGTGAATATCAATACGTCTAAACCTCCGAGACTCGCCAGCATTGAGCCAATATTAGCTTTTAAGCGATGCACAAAGATATCCCAAGCTAATTGGGCGCGGTAGTTACCTTGGGTAATAGCTTCCATCACTTGGGGTAAATCGCTGGATACCCCCGAAATACCTCTGAGTCCAGAAGCTTTATTTAATACGTAATCTAGTCTTTCGGCGGAGTAATTATGTTGCCGCATGAGGTAAATGATGATCCCCGGATCTAATGAACCGCAACGGCTACCCATCATCAACCCATCTAAAGGTGTGAAACCCATTGTGGTATCAATACTGCGACCATTTTCTACGGCGGCTAGAGAAGCACCATTACCGAGATGACAGCTAATAATTCGCAGAGATGCTAAATCTTGACCAAGGATTTGCGCTGCACGATGAGAACAGTATTGGTGACTGATACCGTGAAAACCATAGCGGCGGATACCTTGTTCTACCCACTCATAGGGGCCTGGATAGATAGCGGTTGCATCGGGTAGGGTGGAATGAAACCCGGTATCAAATACTGCCACCTGGGGAACATTTCCCAAGCTTTTTTCTATGGCTTCAATACCTTCTAATGCGGCGGGGTTATGTGCTGGTGCTAGGTTTGATAGACGCGCGATCGCCTGTTTTACTTCCTCTGTAATAATTACGCTATTACGGTAACTTTGCCCACCATGTACCACCCGATGTCCCACCACATCGATTTCTGATAATTCACCAATTACTTTGGTAGCACCGCGACTGAGGGTATACAGCATATACGCAACGTGTGCCTGACGGGAATCACCATAGATAGACTCATGTAGCTTTTGGCCTGTGGCGGTTGTCACCTCAATTTCTGCCACACCCCGGTCTTGAGTCCAATTAACTTTCCCTGTCCATAGGGGTTGGGGTGCTTCATTTGGCATAGCATGATCAGGGATTTCATACAGGCAACTTTTTTGGCTGCTAGAGCCTGCATTCAAAACTAGTACTTTCATTACTTTTGTGGATTTTAGGTTAGTGAAGTGTGAACTATATAGTTTCTAAATTTCCTGTATTTAATAATCTTATTACCGATAATCAGGGAGAAGCCAAGACGTGAACCGTTTCAAGAAGCTATCCTCAATCGTATTCCTGTTATTAGCCTTCATCTATCCGCCTGCTATGGCTGAAGCTAAGGATATAGGGACTAGTGACTGGGTGGAAAAAGGTCTTAATACTCAACTAATTGAGCCGGGTGTGGAGTCAGAGACAAATGTAGTTGGGGGAGGTGAAAGCGGAGAACTTTTGCTGGCTCACCGACGGTATAGACGGCATTATTATCGGCGATCGCGGCATAGACGGCATTATTATCGACGACGCAATCGTCATAGACGTTATTACGGACAATACTATCGTCATGGACGATGGCAGCGAGTCCGCGATCGTCATGGACGATACATATATCATTGGCGGCGATATTAAAGCAATTCGCAATTAAAATACCTTGAACGTCAACTGAATAGTTTGTGGGTTTCCAGCCCTCATTAATTGAAATTGCGATCTTCTCTACGTTCTCTTCTCCCAAAGGGAGACGCTACGCGAACGAGAGGCCATTACAAACGAGAACAAGCGAATTGTTTTGACATTCCCTGAATTAGAAAATTGGGGAGTGTCAATCTTTACATCTCGTAATAATTTGAAAAGCATAAATCAATCAAATCCTCTGTAAAATTTATGACGTATAAAACTGTATTTGAAAAAATATTTCATTGACTTAAATAGAGTTTAAAAGCAAATTAATATAAGTTTTACAATACTTTTGTAGTTAGACAAACTTAATATGAAAATAGGTCAAAAGCCTTTTATAGTCCAATATTTAGCATTAATATATATATTTTTATCCATCAAGATTAATAGTTATTTGTATTAAATATTTCTCCTATAGAATCAGTCAAATAAAACACCATAAAATTGAAATTTTTTATACAGCACAGCAAAAAATCAAAAATCTTAATCAAATAAATCAACCATATCTATCTTAAGATAGAGGTTTCAGTATACACACTTTATTAGTGTTCCTTTATGACTAAGTGTTACTGAATTGTTTTTTTACTAAGGAAAAATAAAATGAAAAGTTTCAAAAAGCTATCTTCGATAGCTGTATTGGTGTGTGCCTTCATTTATCCATCTTCAATAGCTCAGGCGAAGGATACTTCTTTGGATAACCTTTATACACAAGGTTTCGGCACAGAGACAAACTTCGTTGCACCTGAAAATGGAGAGCTACTCTTAGTTAGACGGGATGATGATGGTCGGCGACGGTATATCCGTCGGAGACAGAATGCGCGACGGCAGTTTATTCGGCGGCAGCAAATCCGGCGGCAAATCCGTCGTAGACAGAATGCCAGACGGAGGTTTATTCGGCGGCAGAATTTACGACCAGTATATATCCGGCGGCGGCAAATCCGGCGGCGTTACGATTACTAATGCCGTTAGTTAGGAGTTAGCTTAAACAACTAACTCCTAACGCCTAAAAAATTAATGACTGGCAACTACTCCTTCTAGATGAGTTAGTCTTTGTGCCAATAGTTTTTCTAAATCTTCCAGTGCTTTGGTAAAGCCTTTAATACCTTCGTCTAGTTTGTCGTATGCCATCCTGTCAGTAGCGTGCATCTTCTCGAAGGTAGCTTTATCCACAGCAATCTTTTCTATGCTGGAAGTAGGAGCTTTGGCGGGGTCAAGTTTGCGGGGTAGGTCGCCGATGGTGGCTTGTAATTCACCCAACAAAGCTGGGGAAATGGTTAACAAGTCACAACCGGCTAGTTCAGTGATTTCGCCAATGTTACGGAAGCTTGCGCCCATAACTTCGGTGTTATAACCAAATTTTTTGTAGTAGTTGTAGATTGTAGTGACTGATAATACACCAGGGTCTTCCGCCGAGGGGTAGCTATCTTTACCTGTTTCTTTTTTGTACCAGTCGAGAATACGACCGACGAAGGGAGAAATCAAGGTGATACCAGCTTCAGCACAAGCGATCGCCTGATGCAAACCAAATAGTAGTGTTAAGTTACAGTGAATCCCTTCTTTTTCGAGAATTTCCGCCGCTTTGATCCCTTCCCAAGTAGAAGCAATTTTTATTAAAACGCGCTCTGGGGTAATACCAGCCGCTTTATACTGAGCAATCAATTCCCGTGCTTTAGTGAGGGTCGCTTCAGTATCGTAGGATAAACGAGCATCTACTTCTGTAGACACACGACCGGGAATAATTTGCAGAATCTTCAGACCAAAGGCAACCGCCAAACGATCAAAAGCCAAAGTCACGATTTGACTTTGGCTAGCACCTGCACCTGCGTCTTTTTTTGCTTGCAGTAAGGTTTGGTCAACAATATCTTGATATTCCGGCATTTTGGCTGCTGCCGTAATCAGAGAGGGATTGGTGGTGGCATCTTGAGGTGTAAACTTTTCAATGGCTTGGATATCACCTGTATCTGCCACCACAACGGTCATTGTTCGCAATTGTTCTAGTAAATTTTTAGACATAAAATACTCCATGATTGTTGTTTATGTAGGATTTACAATTCCCCTCTTCTTCACACCCGTTCTTATTCCTTACAATTCTGATTTTGGCAATTTTTTTTAACTATTGCCGATTAGCTGAAGTCTCAGCTTCATTTTAGGGGTGTTAGGCTGTGATGGGCTGTCCAATAGAATGCACTTTAATTAAGCTAGTTGTTCCTGATTTACCAATTGGGACTCCAGAGGTGATTACTACTTTATCCCCTTCATGTACAAGACCTGTTCTGAGGATGGTACTAACCAAATTCGTGAACATTTCTTCAGCATTATAAACAGGTGGGATCAGCAAGGGTTCGACACCCCAAGATAAAGCCAACTGGTGATAGGCTGATTCATCGGGGGTTAAAGCAAAAATCGGTGTCTGGGGGCGGTATTTAGACACAAGTTGTGCTGTACTTCCTGATGAAGTGTTACACAAAATAGCCCGTGCGCCGGTTTCATAGGCGATACGACAGACGGCTTCGGCTACGGATTCAGTGACGCTGAGACTACCTGCATCATTTGTCCAGCAGTGTCTACTACCCTCTTGCAAAGACTTTTCCGTTTCAATGGCAATATCGTGCATCATCTGCACAGCCGCCACAGGATACTCTCCCACAGCCGTTTCCCCGGAAAGCATGACGGCATCTGTACCATCAAGGATAGAGTTAGCCACGTCGGTAGCTTCCGCACGGGTGGGATCGGGTGCGCCAATCATTGACTCTAGCATTTGGGTGGCGGTAATGACTGGCTTACCCGCTTGATTGCAACGGCGAATAATGTCTTTTTGAATCATGGGGACTTTGTGAATGGGCATTTCTACCCCCAAATCACCACGGGCGATCATAATCCCATCGGCGGCGGCAATAATGGCATCAATTTGCTCAACCGCCTCTGGACGTTCAATTTTGGCGATTACCCGAATTGACAAACCCGCCGATTCAATCATGCGCTGGGCAGGTTCTAAATCGTAGGGTGACTGGACAAAGGAAACAGCTACCCAATCAACACCTAATTCCATCCCAAAGCGCAAATCATGTAAGTCTTTTTCGGTGATGGAACTGACAGGTAAGCGAGTTAAAGGTAGGTTTACACCCTTACGGGTAGAAATTACCCCACCGATTTTGACTTGAGCATGAATATGGTCGGCATCGCGATCGCATACAATCATCTTCACTCGACCATCATTAATTAAAATCGGTTCTCCCGGTCGTACCATTGCAAACAAAGTCGGCAATGGTAAGGGTAATTCGTGAATGTTGTCACCCTTCTCTTTTAAGACAAAGGTAACTTCATCACCAGCTTCTACTGTTAACCCTTCTGGCGGTAAAGTTCCCAAGCGAATTTTCGGCCCACACAAATCTTGCAACAAAGCTATGGGCTTGTGTTTATCAGCACTGATTTGTCTAATATACTGAGCAGTTTGGGCATGGAATTCATAAGCCCCGTGGGAAAAATTCAGCCGCGCCACATTCATCCCGGCTTCTACCAACGCTTGCAGTCTGTCCGGTGCAGAGGTAGCAGGCCCTACAGTACAGATAATTTTTGTTCGACGCATAGGGGTGATGGTGTGAGGAGTTAGGGAACGGGAATCAGTGCTGAGTCATGAGTCATGAGTCATGAGTCATGACTCATAAGTGGCGGTAATGCTTTAGCACCCTCATCAGGAGTAAAACAAGTAGCAATGAGTGAGTTTACCCTTACTCAGCACTCAGCACTCAGCATTCAGCACTCAGCACTCAGCACTCAGCA
>NZ_JAYGGZ010000005.1:155496-169813 GCF_034931465.1 Anabaena sp. UHCC 0399
AATACTCAGCACTCTCTTAAACTGTGACCAATTGCTCTTTCTGTGCCATTGACAGCATCAGGTCAACTACACGGTGAGAGTAGCCCCACTCGTTGTCATACCAAGCGACTACTTTGAAGAAGTTTGAGTTCAATTCGATTCCAGCACCTGCGTCAAAAATGCTGGAATGGCGATCGCCTTGAAAATCTGTAGATACTACTGCTTCGTCGGTGTAACCCAAAATCCCGGCAAGTGTTCCTTCAGCAGCCGCTTTCATGGCTGCACAAATTTCTTTGTAGCTGGTGGATTTGCTAGTTTTGAAGGTTAAATCCACTACAGAGACATCAGGGGTAGGAACTCGGAACGCCATCCCTGTTAACTTACCCTTCAACTCTGGTAAAACCAGTGCCACTGCTTTCGCTGCACCTGTGGAAGAAGGAATAATATTTTGGGCTGCACCGCGACCACCCCGCCAGTCTTTTTTACTGGGGCCGTCTACAGTGGGTTGGGTTGCAGTCATGGCGTGAACTGTAGTCATTAACCCTTCTGCTAAACCAAAGTTATCATTAATTACTTTGGCGATCGGAGCTAGACAGTTAGTAGTACAACTAGCATTGGAAACAATCAGATCCTTACTGGGATCAAAGAGTTGATGGTTAACACCTACCAACAGTGTCTTCACTCTTTCTGGTTCTTTGGTAGGCGCAGAAATAACTACGCGCTTTGCTCCTGCTTGTAGGTGTTTGGATGCACCTTCATAGTCTGTAAATAGTCCGGTCGATTCTACGACATAATCTGTGCCAAGTTTACCCCAAGGTAATTCGGCTGGATTTCTGACTGACATACAAGGAATGAAGTGACCATCAATCAAAATGCCATCTTCTTTGGCTTCCACCTGACCTTGATACTTACCATGAGTAGAGTCGTACTTTAATAGGTAAGCCAAGTTATCTGGTGGTACTAGGTCGTTAATACCCACAAACTCAATATTGGGGTTGTTCATGCCAGCGCGAAGCACAAGCCGCCCAATACGACCAAATCCGTTGATGCCAAC
The DNA here is from genome assembly GCF_034931465.1 of Anabaena sp. UHCC 0399. Classification (NCBI taxonomy): domain Bacteria; kingdom Bacillati; phylum Cyanobacteriota; class Cyanophyceae; order Nostocales; family Nostocaceae; genus Anabaena; species Anabaena sp. UHCC 0399. The sequence goes on from NZ_JAYGGZ010000005.1 coordinate 156,530, forward strand.
TTTTAACTTCGTCAAAACAAACCTCCTCTTAATCTTGGATCGCCTCAAATTTGAGGCGAACGAACTTATTACCCTAGCTTCAACACTGGATTTCGCCGGGTGAATTTTGGTATGACTTAGATGATCGTGACAGTCCCAGAAGCCAAAAGCCCAATTACTTGGCATCTTTTAAGGTTTTGGAATGGGGAGAAGACTTTCCCCTTTGCTCCCTGCTCCCTGCTCCCCTGCCTCTCTTAATACGGCCACTGCCAATCACGAATATCTGCCATATCTTCGCCGTGTTTCTCAATGTAGTGCTTGTGTTCGATCAACTTGTCTTGGAGATGTTGTTTTACATAAGCGGCTTTGTACCCTAGTTTGGGGACGCGATCGATTACATCCATAACTAAATGGAAGCGATCTAAATCGTTCAGGACAACCATATCAAAGGGGGTGGTGGTAGTTCCCTCTTCTTTGTAACCACGCACATGGAGGTTTTTATGGTTGGTGTGGCGATAGGTAAGGCGATGGATTAACCAAGGATAGCCATGAAAGGCAAAGATGATGGGTTTATCTGTAGTGAATAGGGTGTCAAAGTCTTTGGGACTTAAACCGTGGGGATGTTCTGTGTTGGGTTGCAAGGTCATTAAATCTACAACGTTGACTACCCGCACTTTTAAGTCTGGGAAGTTTTGCCGCAAAATATCCACAGCCGCTAAGGTTTCTAAGGTGGGGACATCTCCAGCGCAAGCCATAACTACATCTGGTTCGCCACCTTGGTCATTACTTGCCCATTCCCAAATGCTGATTCCTTTGGTGCAGTGTTTAATTGCTGCATCCATATCCAGATATTGCAGTGCTGGTTGTTTGCCTGCCACGATGACGTTGACGTATTGACGGCTTCTTAAGCAGTGATCTGTCACCGACAAGAGGGTGTTGGCATCGGGGGGCAGATACACGCGCACAATTTCGGCTTTTTTGTTCATTACATGATCAATAAAACCAGGGTCTTGGTGAGAGAATCCGTTATGATCTTGCCGCCAAACATGGGAAGTCAGTAGATAATTCAGGGATGCGATAGGTCTACGCCAAGGAATTTCACGAGTAGTTTTCAACCATTTGGCGTGTTGGTTGAACATGGAGTCAATAATGTGGATAAATGCTTCGTAGCAAGAGAAGAAACCATGACGACCTGTGAGTAGATATCCTTCTAACCATCCTTGGCAGTTGGTTTCACTGAGCATTTCCATTACCCGACCATCGGGGGACAGATGGTCGTCTTCTGGGAGGGTTTGGGCTACCCAAGTTCGGTTGGTGACTTCTAAGACGGCATTGATGCGATTTGAGGCTGTTTCGTCAGGGCCAAAGATGCGGAAGTTACGACTATCTTGGTTAAGTTTCATCACATCCCGCAGCAACTCACCTGTTACTTTGGTAGCTTCAGCAATGACTCTACCTGGTTGGGGAACATCAACGGCATAATTTTGGAAGTCGGGCATCTTCAAGTCCCGCAACAAGATCCCTCCGTTAGCGTGGGGATTGTCACCCATGCGGCGATGTCCCTTGGGAGCAAGTTCTGCCAGTTCAGGAAACAGTGTACCGTTAGCATCGAAGAGTTCTTCGGGTTTGTAACTCTTCATCCACTCTTCTAGGAGTTGGATGTGATGCGGTTTACTAGCTAGATCCCCAAATGGTACTTGATGCGATCGCCAATAATCTTCTGTCTTTTTCCCGTCTACTTCTTTTGGCCCTGTCCAACCTTTGGGGGTTCTCAGGATAATCATTGGCCACTGGGGACGTTTGCTAAACCCATGTATACGGGCTTCTCGTTGGATGTTGTGAATTTCTGCCGTAATGATATCTAAAGTCGCTGCCATCTGCTGATGCACATCCGCAGGCTCTGAGCCTTCCACGAAGTAAGGTTTGTAACCATATCCTACAAATAGGCTTTCCAATTCCTCGTAACTCAACCGCGCCAAGATTGTGGGGTTAGCGATTTTATACCCATTCAAGTGCAGAATCGGTAACACAGCCCCATCTGTAGCGGGGTTAAGAAACTTGTTGGAATGCCAGCTAGTAGCTAATGCCCCAGTTTCCGCTTCCCCATCACCAACAACCGCAGCCACGATTAAATCAGGGTTATCAAAGGCAGCACCAAAGGCATGGACGAGGGCATAACCCAGTTCCCCGCCTTCGTGGATAGAACCGGGCGTTTCCGGTGCTACGTGGCTGGGAATACCACCAGGGAATGAAAATTGTTTGAACAGTCTTTGCATCCCCTGAGCATCTTGGGAAATATTGGGGTAATACTCGCTGTAAGTTCCTTCGAGGTAAGTATTCGCTACCAGTCCAGGCCCCCCATGACCAGGCCCAGCAATGTAAATCATGTCTAGGTCATACTTTTTGATGATCCTATTCAGGTGAACATAGATAAAGTTTAATCCTGGGGTTGTTCCCCAATGTCCCAACAGTCTAGGTTTGACGTGTTCTAAAGTGAGTTTTTCTTTGAGTAGGGGATTGTCAAGTAAATATATTTGCCCGACTGACAAATAATTAGCTGCGCGCCAGTAGGCATTCATTTTATGCAATTCTGCATCGATTAAAGGCTTTGTCTGTGGAGGACTTGCTAAGGTCATATCACTCTCCATTACATATAGTTGTGCCGAATTTCTTCTCTATGCCAGTGTAGTTATCTACAGTCTGAAGGTCATCTTACCCATGACAAATTTTTCCAATTTATGCTGAAAAATTAAGGTTTATTCGCCATTGACTACACTGGCATCAATCTAAAAATAGAACTCCAAAAATTGCGGGCATGACCTGTAGGAAAGGTTAACAGACTTTACATTTCAGTGAATAATTTTTAACATTGATTTTATGTATTGTTAAGAACGTTACCAATGTATTGAATCTATCTATGCCTGAAAGAAATATTACTTTTGATATAGATTAATCAAATTATGAATAAGTGTTGCAATAACTACACATTTAAAATTCAAAATTGAATAATTACTTACTCAGGACTTAGCACTCGTTTTTCTACTTCTTCATTTGCGGTTTGAAATGTAAGCAATAACAGTATAATTGTACTACTATAGGCATAGTTATAACAAAGCTAGATAAAGATAGTATTATTAAGAACTGTTTCACGCTGCCTCTCATTATTGGCCTGTCAATATGTCAGATCACAAGCTAGCCGCATCCCTAAATGGACACCTCCCCTACACCAACCCCCAGAATACAATTCGGATTCGCGGCGCAAGACAGCATAATCTGAAGAATATTGACTTGGAGTTGCCACGCGATCGCCTAATCGTGTTCACTGGTGTATCAGGTTCGGGTAAGTCTTCTTTGGCGTTTGATACGATTTTCGCTGAAGGTCAACGGCGTTATGTAGAATCTCTCAGTGCCTACGCCCGGCAGTTTTTAGGGCAATTAGATAAGCCAGATGTAGAAGCAATCGAAGGTTTAAGTCCGGCGATTTCCATTGACCAGAAATCTACATCTCATAACCCCCGGTCTACCGTCGGGACAGTGACGGAAATTTATGATTATTTGCGACTGTTGTTTGGTCGGGCTGGTGAACCCCATTGTCCCATATGCGATCGCTCTATTGCACCTCAAACTATAGACGAAATGTGCGATCGCATCATGGAACTACCAGACCGGACTAAGTTCCAAATTCTCGCGCCTGTGGTGCGGGGTAAAAAGGGAACTCATCGCAAGTTATTATCTAGTTTGGCTTCCCAAGGGTTTGTCCGTGTCCGCATCAATGGCGAAGTCCGGGAACTGTCAGACTCAATTGAATTAGATAAAAATTATACCCATAATATTGAAGTAGTCATTGACCGTTTGGTGAAAAAGCCTGAAATTCAGGAACGTTTATTCGATTCTTTATCTACGTGTCTCAAACAATCGGGCGGTATTGCCAAAATTTTGGTGAGTCCTATTACTGAGAATCCTCCAGAGGAAGAACAAGAATTAGTCTTCTCGGAAAACTTTGCTTGTCCCGAACATGGGGCGGTGATGGATGAATTATCACCGCGCTTATTCTCGTTTAATTCCCCCTACGGTGCTTGTCCTCAGTGTCACGGCTTGGGAACGTTAAGAAGATTTTCCCCAGAATTGGTAGTACCTGACCCTGAAGCACCAGTATATGCTGCGATCGCACCTTGGTCTGATAAAGATAATTCTTATTATTTAGAATTACTTTATAGTGTCGGTAGCAATCATGGTTTTGAATTACAAACAAATTGGCATAAGCTAACACCAGAACAGCAGCAAGTTATTTTGTATGGTGAAAAGGCAACAGACAATCAAAAAACACCGCAATATAAAGGTGCTATCCCCATTTTACAGCGACAATATGAAGGCGGTTCGGAATTAATTAAGCAAAAATTAGAGCAGTATGTAGTTGATCAAGCATGTGAAGTATGCGGTGGTAAAAGATTAAAACCGGAAGCTTTAGGAGTGAGGTTAGGTCAATATAACATCTTAGAGTTAACGAGTGTTTCGATTCGTGATTGTCGGCAGAGAATTGATCATTTAAAGTTGAGCGATCGGCAAATTAAGATTGCAGATTTAGTGCTACGAGAAATCAGAGCTAGATTACAATTTTTATTAGATGTAGGCTTAGATTACCTCAGCTTAGATCGAGCAGCCATGACCCTTTCTGGTGGGGAATCGCAACGTATTCGCCTAGCCACACAAATTGGTTCTGGGTTAACAGGAGTTCTCTACGTTTTAGATGAACCAAGTATTGGTTTGCATCAAAGAGATAATAATAGATTGCTCAAAACATTAACCAAATTACGTGATTTGGGTAATACTTTAATTGTCGTAGAACACGATGAAGAAACCATCCGCGCCGCCGACTATATAGTTGATATTGGCCCCGGTGCAGGTGTTCATGGTGGTAATATTATCGCCCAAGGTGATTTCCAAGCATTACTCACAGCCGAAACATCGTTAACAGGTGCATATTTATCAGGACGCAAAGTAATTCATACCCCAGCAGAACGTCGCGAAGGAAATGGTCGCACTTTAATCATTAAAAATGCCCATCGCAACAACTTAAAAAATATCGATGTCGAAATTCCTTTAGGTAAACTTGTTGCGGTTACTGGTGTTTCTGGCTCTGGAAAATCAACTTTAATTAACGAATTAGTTTACCCATCATTACAACATCATTTAACTAAAAAAGTTCCTATACCTAAAGATGTCGATAAAATTCAAGGATTAAATAGTGTTGATAAAGCCATCGTCATTGATCAGTCGCCCATTGGACGCACACCCCGTTCTAACCCTGCGACTTATACAGGGGTTTTTGATGTAATTCGGGATGTATTTTCGCAAACCGTAGAAGCTAAAACCAGGGGTTACAAACCAGGACAATTTTCTTTCAACGTTAAAGGTGGACGTTGTGAAGCGTGTAGTGGACAGGGTGTAAATATCATTGAAATGAATTTTCTCCCTGATGTTTATGTACAGTGCGAAGTTTGTAAAGGTGCAAGATATAACCGCGACACTTTGCAGGTGAAATATAAAAATAAGTCTATTTCTGACGTTCTTAATATGACAGTTGAGGAGAGTTTAGAGTTTTTTGAAAATATTCCTAAAGCTGTCAATCGTTTACAAACATTAGTTGATGTTGGATTGGGTTATGTGCAGTTAGGACAACCAGCAACTACCTTATCTGGTGGCGAAGCACAAAGAGTGAAACTAGCCACAGAATTATCTCGTCGCGCCACAGGTAAGACACTTTATTTAATCGATGAACCGACGACGGGTTTATCTTTTTATGATGTGCATAAATTATTAGATGTCTTGCAAAGATTGGTAGATAAGGGTAATTCTATTTTATTAATTGAACACAATCTAGATGTAATTCGTTGTGCTGACTGGGTAATAGATTTGGGGCCAGAAGGTGGCGATAAAGGCGGAGAAATTATCGCTGTTGGTACACCAGAGGAAGTTGCCAAAAATCCCAGGTCTTACACTGGACAATATTTGCAGAATGTCTTGCAACATTATCCAGCGATGAAAAAATAAACAAACTTGCATCAACATGAAAAATATTCCTAAAGCCTAGCAAACCATAAATTAATAGAGTGATAGCAGGTTTAGAGGTAAATCTTTAGGGGTGTATAGCTTTGCACCCCTATTCAATAGACCTTTTCATGTTGAGCAAAGCGAAACATCTCAAATATTCTATATTTCATTCAGAATGACACATCTGATTTTCGGACTTTTGCAAGAGGTCTAATCAATTATCAAGCAAGACGAGAAGCTCGAAACTCCGCATTTTGTTTCGATGTAGCTTAACCGCAGATTTGTGTCTTGTGTGTTGAAAAAATTAGGGCTAAATCTAGCCTACTATGAAGTTGTTGACCCTGTTGTAATATTATGAATTAACCTGAATGATACCCTGAAAATAAAATTAAGCGTTATGTCTAGTCTGAAGAGTGGTGATGCTGTCAATTGGGGTGGTTAATTACTGGGTAGTTGTTATGGCAGAATTAAAAAAATTGTATTCTTGCTAAAAAGGCTAGTTAAAAGAGTTGAATAGTGTTGAATTTGCTGATCACAAGAAAAATCCTCATGTCACAATAGGTATCATCTTTGATCTACTAAACAGTAGGATAAGTATTCCTTTGCGATTCCATTAAACTCCTCCGTCCACTACCTCGAACAGGGGTAGCACCTTCTGGTTCATTACGCTGAGGTTTAGGTTTTAATGAGACTAAATTTTGTGAAGTAGTTGATGACATGAAGAAATTGTCATTGACCAGTTGTGAGAAATTAACTGTTAGTGAAGCAAAGACCAGACTCGAAATTAAAAACTTAACAGTAGCACGCATTGTAGATATCTCTTTGTGATTTTTCCTATCTATTGCTACTGAGTTTTATGTAACGAGTCCGGAAAATTATCAAAAAAGTAGTGCTTTTTACCGAAAAAAAAAATAAAGTCAGTTATACTACCAAACTTTCCACTAATAACCAGTTACCAGAATAATTTAGATGACCCCAAACAGTTAGCTGTTGCTCATGGGTCAGTCCTTGCAGCTGCGCGTCTATATGCGATCGCCAGGTCACAAGCTGCCAAGTTTGCCCTAGATTAGCAGCTGGAGTAGTGATAGTGAATCTGTAATCCTGCTGATTTAAAATCTGAAGAATTCCTGTGAAACAGTCATTTCCCCGTGTGAATACTTGCTGGGTATCTGAATGATAGTAATTATCCACCGATGAAGCGGGACAATTGCCACTATGGGGATAGGCTTGAGGCTCATTGAGATAATACGTTTGCCATTGCCGCCATTCTGGATGATTAGGTAAAAGATTAAATAAAGGTATGATAGCGGCAGGAGAGCGATCGCCTTGCAATAAAGCTTTCTGCAAAGCTTGTACAGGTATGTCTCGCGGCTGACAATTTAACTCCACACACATAGCAGCAGCCATCCCCGCCGCTTGACCGATACCCAGGACAACAGGTTGCAATCTAGTTGCGCCATTGGCGATATGAGAGACAGAAATATTTTTTTCACACACTAATAGACCATCTGTGGTTGCTGGAACTAAACAACGGTAGGGAATGGTAAAGGGCGTTCCCGTCCATCTTCCTCCCCAACGAATGGATTTTGGTTGTAGCGGTAGGTCAAAGCTGGGATAATGATGGTCGTTGGCGTAATTACCAATTGCGATCGCATCGGGGAATAAAGCTGCTACCCGACCCCCTACAACTGGTAAAATATCTTGTTCTGTGACAGTAGTTAGTCCTACCAAGCGGCGACTTTCTCTGTAATAGGGATGCAGGGCAAAAGCAGGATGGGTATGGGGAAAAATTCCTTCTGCCAAACCGTAACGCCTACCTAGCTGATTTTGGATATAATAGACGAAATTTTGGCTTTGCCCACGACACTCTTCTATAAATTCTCTTTTAGATGCTGCTGACTCTATCAGTCGTCCTACCCCTTCACCGTAGTCATTACCACATATAGGCCAGTTAATCATAAATAGATTACCCGGCAAGCGTCCATAATTCAAGAATTTCTCTGCACCATATTTTTCCCAAGCACCTACAAACAGGGAAGGATCATAATTTGGCAAGGGAGGAATTTCGGGTGCGATATCTGCACCAAAATCTTGCATTACAACAACCCAAGTTGGTGACTGTACAGGATATTTGGTCGTGATAGCATTAAATTCAATGGGTGCGCTGGGTTCTTCCCATTCAGACTGTAATTCCCAACCCCAACGGTAAGGTATCTCTGCTAAGGCTAATAAATCGCCTAACTCTGTCCCGTCGAGAATCACTTTGGCTTGCACTGTAAAATCTGCAAACCGCACACCAGTAATACAGTTATCTTGCTTTAAAACTTCTAGGGGGACTTGTCCAGAAATCCAATGCAGATTTGCTAGTTCCTTTACCCAATCAGCAAAAATTTCTGCTCCCACACGGGGATCATAACTAAAAAAGCTTACCCAACTGTTATTTAATCCCCCTAGTTGTCGTTGCTGTAATTCTTGTAAAAATGCTCCCCATAAACCCGTCTGAAACGCTATTAATTCGTTCCCATCAGGCGCAGAGACTCCGGCGGAAGTTAACATTCCTCCCAACCAAGGAAATTCACTCACAAGGATAGTGTTAGCACCGCGCCGCGCTGCTTGGATAGCCGCAGCAGTCCCTCCAGTTCCACCACCAACAACTAACACATCAGTTATGTAAGTTTGATGAGCCATGCTTTAATCTCACTCAAATAATAGCAATATGATTAATAGTGTCTTATAATTTATGTACAGGAATATGTACATAAATCCATGTTTTCTTACGAAATCACATCTCCCACCGATGCGAGAAACGACTTTTTCAAGTTGTTAGACCAAGTTGTACAAAATCATCAAGTGTATATCATCAACCGTCGTGACAGTGAGAATGTAGCCTTGATTGCTGAATCAGATTTGGTAAGTTTGGTGGAAACAGTTTATCTTTTGCGTTCTCCTGCAAATGCACGTCGATTATTTGATGCAATAGAGGAGTCGAAAATCGGCAAGATTCAACCTCGATCTATTGCAGAACTTCAGCAGGAGTTGGGAATTGGGCAAGAGGAAAAACAAGAAAGCTGACAGCGAGGAAATTCAACCAGTTATAGTTAATCGCAGTCCTGGTTTTAGCTTTAGGTTTAAAGAGGATTTAGCTTGGTGGTTCAAGCAAGATGTTCAGAAAGCATCGAAAATTTTGGATTTGGTGACGGCTGTGATGCAAAATCCCTTCGAGGGGATTGGTAAACCAGAACCATTAAAGTATTTAGATGCAGATATTTGGTCACGACGCGTCGATTTAGAACATCGGCTGATGTATCGGGTGGGAAATACTCAAATTGATTTTCTTTGTTGTCGTTATCATTACGAATAAGAAACTTGCTGATGTTTACTGGTGTTCTTTGGGATTTTTTAACAGCAATACTAATACTGCTCCCGAAAGAATACCGCCTATCCAACCAAACAGTAAATTAACCAAAATCCACCAGCCAGCTTGCTTAACAAATCGCCGCAGTAGCCACCATTGGATAATTCCGACGATGAGGCCTACTGACATGAAGGACAGTCCGATTACACTATCCAAATCACCGCTAAACATCATATTCCCTAGGAGAACGGAAATACAAGCACCTAAAGTAGTTCCTAATAGCCACCACTTTTCAGATATGGGGATGTGTCTTCGCAGCATTAGTAATTGCATGAAGCCGATTGTCAAGGCCATCGTTGCAACTACAGCTTGATAACTCAGGATTGTACCGAAGATAGGCTCTACTATTACATGAGCGATCGCCGCAAAAATGCCCCCTCCAATCAAACCCACAACATTCACTAACACCCATTGCAAATAAAAACCAAACCCTACCTTTGGACTATCGCCAGATACAGCAGGTGCAGCAGACTGAGGTTGTTTAGGAATCTCTTGACGATACTGGACTGGAACTGGCGGTGGAGGCGAATACAAGGGAGGCTGAGAATTAATTGGTTGCTGCTGTGCGGGATCAAACGGTATCGTCGGTGTATATCCTGGATTAGTAGGTGTTTGTGTTGGTGCGTAAGCATTGCCCAACTGTTGTACAGCTACTAAAGCTTCCACTGCCGAAGGATAGCGTTGGCGGAAGTCATAGCGTACCATCCTATCTAATACATCCGCTAGAGATGGGCTGACTTGTACTAATTGTCGCCAGACAATTTCCGCCGTTTGGATATCTTCTTCCAATTGATGGGGCATTAACCCTGTTAAAGCTTGAATACCAATCATCCCCACAGCGTAGACATCGCTGCTTAATCTGGGGCTACCCCGACTCTGTTCACTGGGCATATAGCCAGCCGTACCAATACCTACGGTCATTTTCGTGACACCTTCGCCAGTCACCACCTGCGTACTAATTTCTTTCACCGCCCCGAAGTCAATTAGCACAACTTTGCCGTCACTCTTGCGGCGAATCAGGTTTGGCGGTTTGATATCGCGGTGAATGACTTGATTTTGATGGACAAAGGCTAATGGTTGCAGGATATTTTGCAACAAGGCAATGGTATATGCTTCACTCAGCCGTTTTCCAGGGGTGAGTTCATCACTGAGGGGATGACCATCAATAAATTGTTGAACTAGAAAAAATTCCTCGTTTTCTTCAAAGTGCGCTAATAGTTGGGGAATTTGGTCATGAGTACCTAACTTGTGTAATAACTGTGCTTCTGATTGAAACAACCGCCTAGCAACTTGTAAGGTCATGGGATCAGTTGCCATTGGTTTGAGTAGTTTGACTACACAATGATTGTTGTAAAGTTTAGTGTCTTCGGAAATGAAGGTTTGACCAAAACCACCAGCACCCAAGACTTTGGTGATTTTATAGCGTCCATCTAGTAACTGACCCAACATAAAGGCGATTACCTCCGGTAGAGCATAGCCCACCGCACAGAAGAATGTCTGTATTTTAACTCTACTGGTACATATGCCAATAGAGGGAACAGGGAACAGCAGAGGAAAAAACTATTGCCGACATTGGATAATAGAGGGATGAAGTCAGTTATTCTATAGGACTTACGCACAAATTACGGAATAACGTGCGCGTAGCGCATACCACAGAGACGCAGAGAACACAGAGAAATAAGGGTTTGAGAGAGTTTTTGCGTAAGTCCTGTTCTACTGTGTCTCACTCCCTACTTCCTCTAAATACCCCATAGCTGCATTAACATAAATGCCAAAGCTGCACTACCTAAAGGAACGGTCAAATTGTCAATACCTAAAAACGAAAAAGCTTCTAAACTAGTGGCGACGAATGCAACTACTAATGAGACTGTCCAAGTTTGCCAAATATTACCGAATACGCCCAGTAAAATTAAACTACAGACGACATAACTCATTAATGCCATAGTTAAAGAGCCTTCCCAGCTTTTTTGCGCTCCCAAAAGTTTATACTTATGTTTACCAAAGCGTTGACCAACTAAAGCGGCGAGTCCATCACCCCAGCACATAATCATCATCCCAATCGCTGCATACTGGGGTTGTTGTACATACCAGAAGTAAGCTACTAAAATTCCTACACTAGCAGCGTAAAAAAATGTGCCTAAGCTTTGCCTTCCTACACTATTGATGCCGGGAAGAAGAGGAAAAATGTAGGATAACAGAGTGATAATACTGGCTAAAATTGAAGCACCAATACCTATGCTGGCAGGAATATTCAGCCACCACGCGATTAAAATGACATGGCCAGCACCAATATGAACTATTTTGCGGATGATTTCCGGATCGCTAGTAGCAAAGCGACTTACTAATCCAGCGATCGCTAGAATAAAAAATACCCAAGCTGCAACAATAGTAATTTGCAGCCATAGAGATGGGGTTAAGATGAAATCAGGAAATTGAGTTAACAAAGATGCTACAAGATAGAAAACGTTTTATCCTTGTTACCAATTTATAAGATTTGGGCGACAGTAATGAAGCAATTATTTATTTGGTTGATTAAAGGCTACAGAATATTTATCTCTCCCCTATTCCTACCCACCTGTCGCTTTCAACCGACTTGTTCAATGTATGCGATCGAAGCCATAGAAAGATTTGGCATATTTCGCGGCGGCTGGATGGCTACCCGACGGATTTTGCGTTGTCATCCATTCCATCCCGGTGGTTATGATCCTGTACCGGAAAAAGAGGTGACAGGGGACTAATCAATTCAAAATTCAAAATTCAAAATTAAAGAATTCTTTACTCAGCACCCTGCTCAATTCCCTGCTACCCCTAATAGCACTCACCACTCACTACTCATTACTCATTACTCATTACTCATTACTCACCACTCAGCACTCACTACTTACTTCGACGTACAAAGGGTAGTAGGTCTTCTAGAATTGTTTCGTGATAGTGTTCTTGGGGATAGTGACCGACGTTGTTGAGTTTAATCACTTCTGCATCGGGTACAGACTTGGCAAAACTTTCTGCTACATCTATAGGCAACCAAGGGTCAATCATTCCCCATTGAATTAAAATTGGTTGTTGCCATTGTTGAAAGCCGGATGTAATTTCTGTCATGGCTGCTGGTAGTTGCAGATTGCGAATCGTGGTTAACAGCGCACGTCCGACGGCGGAAGTCTTTAAATATTGTTTGCGATATACATCTAAATCTTTGTCTTCAATGCGATAACGACTACCGCCTTCTAAAGTGCGGTCAACTAATAAGGGGTCTTGAGTCATCATGTCACCCACAAAAGGTAAACCCATCTGTTGCAGTTTCCAAGGTAATTTTGCATCCAGAGAAATGGGTGTATTTAAAATAGCAATGTTGGCAATTTTTTCGGGATTTCTTAAAGTATATTGCAGACCAACAGAAGCTAAGAAACCTTGGACTACTAGAGAAAATCGTTCTAGTTCTAAAGCTTCAATAAAGCCTGACAATGCTTTGATGTAAGCGTCGGGAGTGTAAGGAAACTCTTGTTTTTCCGGTTTAGCAGAAAAGCCAGAACCAATCCAATCTGGTGCGATCGCTCTTGTTCCTTGGCTGGCTAATGCTGGTAAAATGTTGCGCCAACTATAACTTTGTGATGGGATTCCATGTAGTAAGACTACAGGTAATAAGTCAGTTTGTCCAATTGGTGTAGCTTCCCGATAAAACCATTCTAAAGAATCTACTGTTATTTTATTCTCTGTTATCGACACGCTGCTTTCCTATCAGTTTTATATGGAAAATCTTACCATTTTGCTGGGGGTGTAAGGGTGTTGGGAAAATTTGGTTGTTATTTCTTGAATTGGAGCTAAAAGACTCGTTCACGGAG